>NZ_JBGCCM010000019.1:0-237320 GCF_041262085.1 Catenulispora sp. GAS73 | reverse complement strand
CGCCAACGCAACCTGCGGCACACCACCGAACTGCGCCACCCAGCGGATCCTTCTTAAACCCGCGCGAAGCCGTAAAAAGCTCCTAAAACCCACCACCAAACCGCACCCACCACACCCCAGCCACCCCACACCCACACCCACACCCACACATCAAGCAGGCGCGCCTAAAAACCGGGGCCCCCTACCGCGAAGCCTTCCGCTGCGCCCGCAACCACTCCTTGTTCATCGCCGCGATCGAGGCCAGCGGGATCCCCTTCGGGCACGCGGTCGCGCACTCCCCGGTCAGCGTGCAGCCGCCGAACCCCTCGGCGTCCATCTGCGCGAGCATCCCGACGACGCGGGTCTCCCGCTCGGGCGCGCCCTGCGGCAGGGTGTTGAGGTGGTTGACCTTCGCCGCCGTGAACAGGCTCAGCGAGCCGTTCGGGCAGGCCGCGACGCAGGCACCGCAGCCGATGCACTCGGCGTTCTCGAAGGCGAGGTCCGCCGCGGGCTTCGGGATCGGGGTGGCGTGCGCCTCGGGGGCCGCGCCGGTCGGGGCGGTGATGTAGCCGCCGGCCTGGATCACCCGGTCCATCGCCGAGCGGTCCACGACCAGGTCCTTGACCACCGGGAACGCCGCCGCGCGCCACGGTTCGACGTCGATGGTGGCGCCGTCGCGGAAGCTGCGCATGTGCAGCTGGCAGGTGGTGGTCTTCTTCTCCGGGCCGTGCGCCTGGCCGTCGATCATCAGCGAGCAGGCGCCGCAGATGCCCTCCCGGCAGTCGTGGTCGAAGGCGACCGGGTCCTCGCCGTCCAGGATCAGCTGCTCGTTGAGGACGTCGAGCATCTCCAGGAACGACATGTCGCGGCTGATGCCGTCGACCTCGTACGGCTGCATCCGGCCCGGCCGGGATGCGTTCTCCTGCCGCCAGACGCGCAGTGTGAGCTTCATGCGTAACTCCGTTGTGCCGGGTGGACGTAGTCGAAGTCGAGCTCTTCCTTGTGCAGCACCGGAGCCTGTCCCAGCCCCGTGTACTCCCACGCCGCGACGTAGGAGAACTCGTCGTCCTTGCGCGCGGCCTCCCCGTCAGGGGTCTGCGACTCAACGCGGAAGTGGCCGCCGCAGGACTCGCTGCGGTGCAGCGCGTCCAGGCACATCAGCTCGGCGAGCTCGAAGTAGTCGACGAGCCGGTTGGCCTTCTCCAGCGACTGGTTGAACTCCTCGCCGGTCCCGGGCACCTTGATCCGGCGCCAGAACTCCTCGCGGATGGCCGGGATCCGGTCCAACGCCTTGCGCAGGCCGGCCTCGTCGCGCGCCATCCCGCACAGCTCCCACATCAGCTCGCCGAGTTCGCGGTGGAAGGAGTCCGGGGTCCGGTCGCCGTCGACGGCCAGGATCGCGGCCAGTCGCTCCTGCGTCTCACGCACCGCCTCGACCGCCGCCGGGTGGTCGGCGGTCACCGGCGGCTCGCCGGCGTTCCGGGCGAGGTAGTCGCTGATCGTCGCGGGCAGCACGAAGTAGCCGTCGGCCAGGCCCTGCATCAGCGCCGAGGCGCCGAGGCGGTTGGCGCCGTGGTCGGAGAAGTTGGCCTCGCCGATCGCGAACAGGCCGGGGACCGTGGTCTGCAGGTCGTAGTCGACCCACAGGCCGCCCATCGTGTAGTGCACGGCCGGGTAGATGCGCATCGGGACGCGGTACGGGTCCTCGTCGGTGATCCGCTCGTACATCTCGAAGAGGTTCCCGTACTTCTCCTCGACCGCCTTGCGTCCGAGCCGCTTGATCGCGTCGGCGAAGTCCAGGTAAACGCCCTGCCCGCCGGGGCCGACGCCGCGCCCCTCGTCGCAGACGTTCTTCGCGGCGCGCGAGGCGATGTCGCGGGGCACCAGGTTGCCGAACGAGGGGTACTGGCGCTCCAGGTAGTAGTCGCGCTCGTCCTCGGGGATCTTCTCCGGCGAGCGCTCGTCGCCCTTGGCCTTCGGCACCCAGATCCGGCCGTCGTTTCGCAGCGACTCAGACATCAGCGTCAGCTTCGACTGGTGGTCGCCGGTGCGCGGGATACACGTCGGGTGGATCTGCGTGAAGCAGGGGTTGCCGAAGTAGGCACCCTTGCGGTGCGCGCGCCAGATGGCGGTCGCGTTGGAGTTCATGGCGTTGGTCGACAGGTAGTAGACGTTGCCGTAGCCGCCGGAGGCCAGGACCACCGCGTCGGCGAAGTACGTCTCGATCTCGCCGGTCAGCAGGTCGCGCGCGACGATGCCGCGGGCCCGGCCGTCCACGACGATCAGGTCGAGCATCTCGGTGCGCGCGTGCAGTTCGATGCCGCCGGAGGCGACCTGCCGCATCATCGCCTGGTACGCGCCGAGCAGCAGCTGCTGCCCGGTCTGGCCGCGCGCGTAGAAGGTCCGGGAGACCTGCACGCCGCCGAACGAACGCGTGTCGAGCAGGCCACCGTACTCGCGGGCGAACGGGACGCCCTGCGCGACGCACTGGTCGATGATCTCCACCGAGATCTGTGCCAGCCGGTGCACGTTCGACTCGCGCGACCGGAAGTCGCCGCCCTTGACGGTGTCGTAGAACAGCCGGTGCACGGAGTCGCCGTCGTTGCGGTAGTTCTTCGCGGCGTTGATCCCGCCCTGCGCGGCGATGGAGTGCGCGCGCCGCGGCGAGTCCTGGAAGCAGAACTGCACGACGTGGTACCCGGCCTCGGCCAGCGTCGCGCCGGCGGAGCCGCCGGCCAGGCCGGTGCCGACGACGATGACCGTGCGCTTTCGGCGGTTGGCCGGGTTGACCAGCTTGGCCTCGAAGCGGCGGGTGTCCCAGCGCTCGTTGATCGGGCCGGCCGGGGCCTTGGCGTCGGCGATCGGGTCGCCGACCGTGTAGGAGGCCGGGTCGAAGCCGGGCCCGGTGCCTGTGCCGTCGATGGTGCCGGTCTCGGTGCCAGGGTCAGTGTCGAGGTCGGTCACTTCACCACTCCGCTCATCACGCCCACCGGCACCGCCACGAAGGCGAGCGTGAGCAGCACGGCGACCACGTTGCCGGTGGTCCGGATCAGGCGGTCGCGCTTCACGCTGCCCACGCCCAGCGTCTGGGCCGCGGACCAGAAGCCGTGCTGGATGTGCAGGCCGAGCGCGCAGACCGCGACGATGTAGATGACGTCGCCGTACCAGTTGTTGAACGTGGAGACGACGTTGGCGTAGGGATGGCCCGGCTGGAACCCCGAGTGCACGGTGCCCGTGGTCAGGTCGAGGATGTGCCAGATCAGGAACAGCAGCAGGATGACCCCGCCCCAGCGCATGGTGCGGGTCGCGTGGCTGCTGCCGGCCTTGCGGTGCTCGTAGCGCACCGGCCGGGCCCGCAGGTCGCGCCGGCTGAGCTGGTAGGCGGACACGACATGGGCGACCACGGCCGCCACCATCACGACCCGGATGACCCACAGCGTCCAGCTGTAGTGCATGACGGGCTCGCCCATGGTGCGCAGCCAGTGCGCGTAGTCGTCGAACTGCCCGGGCCCGAAGAAGACCTTGAGGTTCCCGAACGCGTGGGCCAGCAGGTAGAGCACCATGAGCAGGCCGCTGACCGCCATGACGGCTTTCTTGCCGACGGAGCTGTCCCAAGCCGCGCGCAGGGAAGGCGGACGCCGGTCCGTCCACGTTGCGGTAACCATGGCACCGACGCTAAGAGCTGGTCCTCGATTGGTCCAAGACATGCAGCAGCTGGTGACGATAGAGACAGCCTATGATGGGCTCGGGAACCCGGAAAAGGATCAAGCGCCATGCAGTTCCACCAGCTCCGTTACTTCATCGCGGTCGCCGAGACCCGGCACTTCACGCGCGCCGCCGAGGCCATGCATGTGACGCAGCCCTCACTGTCCCAGCAGATCAGAGCCCTGGAGCACGAGCTCGGCGCGGACCTGTTCCTGCGGGCTCGCGGGAACATCACGCTGACCGACGCCGGCGAGGCCCTGCTGCCGATGGCGCGCCGGATCCTGGCCGACGCCGACGCGGCCCGGCGGGAGGTGCAGGAGCTGGCCGAGCTGCGGCGCGGGCATGTGCGGCTCGGGGCGACGCCGTCGCTGTGCACGGGGCTGCTCCCCGACGTCCTGCGGACCTATCACCAGCGCTATCCCGGGATCCAGCTGCTGGTCCAGGAGAGCGGGTCGCATGACCTGGTCCGGGACTTGGCTCGGGGCGCCCTGGACCTGGCGCTGGTGGTGCTGCCGCTGCCGTCCCCTTCTCCGGCGCTGACCACGGAGGAGTTGCTGCGGGAGGACCTGGTCGTGGTCTCGGCCCCGAACGTGCCCGCGCCGGGGGACGGCCGGCAGGTGCGCGTCGCAGACCTCGAACACGAGCAGCTGATCATGTTCCGGCACGGCTACGACCTGCGCGACCTGACCGTGGCGGCGTGCCGGGCAGAGGGTTTCGAGCCGGTGTTCGCGGTCGAGGGCGGGGAGATGGACGCGGTGCTCGGGTTCGCCCGGGCCGGACTCGGTGTGGCGATCGTGCCGAGCATGGTGGCGCAGAACGCGGAGCCGAATCTGCGGGTGACGCCGATCGCGCCGCCGGCTCTGCATCGGACGATCGCGTTGGCGCATCGCACGGACGTGGTGCTGCCGCACGCGGCGCAGGAGTTCCGGCGGACGCTGCTCGGGCTGACCGCCGCGGCGGGAGTCACAGAAGGCTGACACAGCGAAGCACGCCGGGCCCGTGAGAGGCTTCGGCGTGCTGCGTGAAGGGGCGCTGATCAGGACTCCGACGGGGTCCAGTCGGCGGGCAGGCCGGACTGCGCGAGGACCGAGCTCAGGCTGTAGTAGTCCTGGTTCGAGGTGATCAGCAGCCCGCGGGTTTCGAGCAGTGAGGCCATCGGGACGGCGAACGGAGTCGGGGCGCCCTTGATGTGCCCGGCGAAGACGCTCTCGATCGTGACCCGGCCGCCGGCGCGGTAGGCCGTGGTCACGGTGACGTTCGCGTCGTCGATGATGCTGTCGGTGCGGGCCTTCCAGCCGGAGATCTGCTCGTGGCCGGTCAGGGTGACGTTGATCGCGTGGTCGGTGTAGGTGCCGTCAGCGGTGAACAGCCCGCCGAGGGCTTCGGCGGCGCTGCCGTTCCAGGCGGCGGCGAAGGCGATGGCGATCTCGGGCAGGTTGATCTCGGGGAGGTTGGTCTCGGCGTTCATGGTGATGCTCCTTCGGATTCTGATATCGGTGCTGGTTCGGATTCGGACCGGTGGATTCAGGGAGTGAGAACGATCTTTCCGGAGACGGTCCCCGACTCGGCCAGCCGCAGCGCCTCCCCGGCCTGCGCCAGCGGCAGCTGGGCCGCGATCGAGGTGGTGATGTCGCCGCGCCGCAGAGCCCCGAAGACCTCGGTGAGGTCGGCGCGCAGCCGGGCCCGGAAGCGGTCCTGGTTCAGCTTCTTGCCGGCCCAGATGTTGAAGAAGGAGGCGCTGCGGCCGTTGGGCAGCAGGGTCCACAGCGTGGTGCGGGCCACGATCTTCAGCACCGGCAGCTGCTTGGAGCCGGTGTCGTCGCGGGTCGAGGCGGTGCCGTAGGAGACGAGCGTGCCGCCGCGCCGGAGCAGCGGCCAGCACTCGACGACGCTGCTCAGGCCGACGTGGTCGAAGATCGCGTCCACGCCGTCCGGGGCCAGTTCGCGGACCTGCTCGGGCACGTCCGCGGTGCGGTCGACCGGGAGGACCCCGGCGGCCCGCAGGGCGTCGTGGTTCCGGACCGAGGCGGTGCCGATCACGGTGACCCCGGCGGCGAGCGCGAGCTGGGCCAGAACCTGTCCGACGCCGCCGCTGGCCCCGTGCACCAGGACGGTCTGGCCGGCCTTGACGTGCGCCCTGCGGTGCAGCATCTGCCAGGCGGTGATGCCGTTGACCACCACGGTCTCGGCCTGCTCGGCGGTCAGGCCCTCGGGGACCTCGACCGCGTCCCGGGCGTCGGCGAGCACGTGGCTGGCCCAGCCGCCGACCTTGGTCAGCACCGCGACCCGCCGGCCGAGCAGCGCCGGGTCCACCCCGGCGCCGACCGCGTACACCCGGCCGACCACGTCGTAGCCGGGGACGAAGGGGAACGGCGGCTGGTCGTAGTAGCGCCCGCGGCGCATCTGCTGCTCGGCGAAGGAGACCCCGGTCGCCTCCATGGCGATGGTGATCTGGCCGGCGCCGGGCTCGGGCCGGGCCGTACGCCGGACCTGCAGGTCCTCCGGCTCCACGATGCCCGGCAGAACCACCTGGACGAGAGTCTGATCGGTCATGGCCTCGGCCCTTTCTCTAGAAGCTCTTGCGTTCGTTACAAGTTATAACAGCAACGTCGCGTGAGTGTCAATCGCGCTAGTGATAGCCTCTAACTGCTGGGCACGCGGACGGACCGGACGGTCCCGAAGGGAGAAGATCGTGGCGACGGCTCAGAAGGAGACCGAGACACCCCGCCAGCGCTATCGCGCGCAGGTGCAGGAGGAGATCAAGCAGCACGCGTGGGAGCAGATCGCGACCGCCGGCGCCTCCGCGCTGTCGCTGAACGCCATCGCCAAGCAGATGGGGATGAGCGGACCGGCGCTGTACCGGTACTACGCCAATCGCGACGAGCTGATCACGGCGCTCATCCGGGACGCGTACCAGAGCATGGCCGACGCGATCCACGCGGCCGCCGCGTCCGGCGGCGGTATCAGGAGTCTGGGACAGGCCCTGCGCGCCTGGGCGCTGGAGGATCCTCAGCGCTATCTACTGATTTACGGGACCCCGGTACCGGGCTACGAGGCCCCCGAGGACACCACGCGGCTCGCGAACGAGGTGATGGCGGAGCTGCTCGACGCCGCCGGCGCCGACGACCTCGGCGCGATGCCGGCCTCGCCGGTGCAGGCGCACCTGGCCGAGCACAGCGCGTGGGCCGGGGAGCACAGCGCCGATCCGCCGCGGCTGCACCGGGCCGTCATCATGTGGACGCGGCTGCACGGGGTGTTGTCGCTGGAGTTGGCCGGGCACTTCGCCGGCATGGGATTCGACCCGGCGGAGGTGTTCGCGGCGGAGCTGGACGCCGTCGCAGGCAACTGACGCGCCTGCGACGGCGTGCCGGGATCAGGTGGTGATCGCGGTTGTCGCGGTTTCCGCTTCCATCACACGGTGACGGTGTCGCCGACCGGGATGATGGACAGCGGGACGTCGGTCAGCGAACCCTGGCCGAGCATGCGGACCGAGTACTGCTGGCCGAGATCGCTGAGCATCAGTTCGTGGATCTGGAAGGCCTGCTTCGGCGCGACCTCGCGGACGTAGTCCGCCGCCTCGCCGACCTTGGTCCACGGTCCGCTGGTCGGCAGCAGCAGCGTCTCCACCGGCGCGTCCGGGACGTGGTAGGCGTCGCCGGGGTGGTAGAGGCGGCCGTCGAGGAGGTAGCCGACGTTCGCCACGCGCGGTATGTCGCGGTGGATCTGGGCGTGCAGCTCGCCGAACACCGCGACGCCGATGCCGCCGATCGTGTACTCCTCGCCGGCCACGACCGCGGTGACCTGGCCGCGCCGGGCCTGCGTCCAGCGGCCGACCACGCTCTCCGGACCGAAGACCCGCAGCTCGGGACAGGCTTCCAGGGCGCCGGCGATCAGCTCCTCGTCGAAGTGGTCGAAGTGCTCGTGGGTGATCAGGACGGCCTCGGCGGCGGCCACCGCCGCGCCCGCGTCGGGGGTGAGCGACCCCGGGTCGATGACGATCCGGCCCTGGTCGCCGACCAGCGAGACGCAGGCGTGGGCGTGTTTGGTCAGCTGCATGGTGAGCTCCTGGTGGCTTTCGATGGATAAGGAAATCTTCTCCGACGACGCGGCGGCCGCGCATTGCGGGGCCCGATCGGCGCTCGGGGAGTCTGGTTCTCTGGGCTCTGGGCTCTGGGGCCGTTAATCGGATGACAGCGGCGTGATGATGGTGGTCGTGACGACGACCGGGGTGTGGACGGTACGGCGGGCGACTGTGGAGCAGCCCGAGGCCGCCGAGCTGCTGTACGCGTACTACGACGAGTTGGTGAGCCGGTACCAGGGACGGCCGTCCCTGCCCGGCGAGGTGGACATGGTGCTGCGCGACGAGCCCAACGACGATCTCGTGGTGTTCTTCGTGGCGCGCGTCGATGACGAGCCGGCGGGCTGCGTCGGGATCCGGATGCTCGCGCCGGATCTGGCGGAGCTGAGCCGGATGTACGTCCGGCCGCCCTTCCGCCGCGCCGGCGGCGGTCGGCTGCTGCTCGGTGCGGCCGACGAGGCCGCGGTGGAGCTGGGGGCGAGCGTCATCCGTCTGGACACGCGGCACGACTTGGTGGAGGCCCGGGCGATGTACGCGCGGTACGGCTATCGCGAGATCCCGGCGTACAACGACAGCCGGTATGCGGGCCACTGGTTCGAGAAGAGCCTGACCGAGAAGAGCCTGACCACGCGTGAGGGCCCTGGATCCATCGGCGGCTGAGGTCGTGCACGGGGTCGTGCACGGCGTCTGCGGACCGTAGTGCCGATCGCGTTCCGGGCGGTCAGAATGGTGGCGTGGGTCCGGAAACCGCCTCCAGCGGTGCGGGTGTCGTCGACGAAATGGTCCGTGTGGCGCCCGGGGATGCGGTGCGTCCTTTGGTCGGCTGGTATTCGGGGTATCGGCAGGCGGGGGTTCCGCCGATGCGGCATCGGGGGTTGCCGTCGCCGTTCATGACCCTCATCCTCACCATCGATGATCCGCTGACCGTGCTCGCGCATCCTGATCCGGGTCAGGCGCCGGGTGACTTCCGGTTGCTGCTCGGCGGGTTGCATACGGCTCCCGCGCTCATCGCGCATGAAGGCCAGCAGTCCGGCGTGCAGATCGCGCTGAGTCCCTTGGCTGCCCGCGCGGTGTTGGGGATGCCGGCCGGGGAGTTGGCCGAGACCGACGTGGCGGCGGACGACGTGCTGGGGCACGCCATCGTGGACGCCCAAGAGCGGCTCCGGGCTGCGGAGGATTGGCCGGCGCGGTTCGCTGCGGTGGACGAATGGCTGGTGGCAGTGGCCGCGAAGAACGCCGAGCGCGCAGATGCCGCCATCCCCGCCGAGCTCACGCACGCGTGGCAGCTGCTTCGCCGCTCGGGCGGCACGCTCCCGATCGCGGATCTGGCGGAGGAATTGGGCTGGAGCGCGCGCCGCCTGTCCGGACGCTTCACCGCCGAGTTCGGGCTCACGCCCAAGGCCGCGGCCCGGGTGTTCCGGTTCGACCGCGCACGGCGGCGGCTGACCGACCGGGCTCGCAGCGGTCCGATCGACCTGTGGCCGGACGCCGACAGTCGGCGCGGCTCCGAAGCGGGACGGCGACTCGGTGGCTCACGCTCTGGACACGGCCCCCGTCCCGGATCGGAACCCGAGCGGGGACCGGGACCGGGACCGGCGCGCGGCCTCGGCCTGGCGGAGCTCGCTGTGGACGTCGGCTACTACGACCAGGCGCACCTGGACCGCGAGTTCAACGCCTTGGCCGGCTGCCCCCCGGTCCGCTGGCTGGCCGAGGAGTTCCGAAATATCCAATCGGGCGCGCACCCCGGCGAGTGACCCTGGAGGCACCGGCGCGAACGACGACCCGGGGGACCACCGCGAAGGAGCCGACCCGCCATGACCACCGAATCCACCACCACGCACACGACGGACACTCAGACCACGGCCACACACACCACGGCCACTCAGACCGCAGCCGCCGAAACGGCACCGCCGCCGCAGGTCTGGCCCACACTGCGGGCGAACGACGCCCCGGCCCTGATCCGCTTCCTCACCGAGGCCTTCGGCTTCGAGGCGACCGTCGTCTACCAGGACGGCGACCAGGTCCACCACGCCGAGCTGGCCTGGCCCGAGGGCGGCGGCGTAATGCTCGGCTCGGCCAAGGCCTCGGACGGCGACGCCTGGCCGCTGGCCCCCGGCACGTTCGGCGCCTACGTCGTGACCGACCACCCGGACGAGGTGTTCGCCCGCGCCGAGGCCGCCGGTGCCGAGATCCTGCAGGAGCTGTTCGAGACCGACTACGGCTCCCGTGACTTCCGGGCCCGGGACCCGGAGGGGAACCGCTGGTCGTTCGGGACGTATCGCGGGCACCCGCGCGCGAGCGCGTAGTCGGCCGCCGGGCCTCAGGCCGCTGGGAAGAGCACGTCGGCGACGTGGTCGGTGTCCGCGTACTCCTTCACCGACGTGAGCTTCCCGTCCCGCACCATGAACACCGCCGCTTGGGGTCGGTGGCTGGAATACCGGCCCGGGCGCGATTGGCTGCCGGCCGACGATGTCTCAGGGGTCGAAGACAACAAGGACTCAGGCTTCACCGGCACCCGCACATAGAGCAACAGCGCCGGAAATGCCGCCTCCCGGGGCGGGCCCATTCGGGGGACGGCCCGCAGCGGCGCCGGGTGCGGACCGGCGCGGAGCGTGTTTCGCTGCTCAAGGGCCGTTCGGCTCCCAGACGGGAAGGAGGCATGATCATGCCCAACTACGACCCGAACCAGATCGCGAACCTCGTCGGACAGCTCGGCGGCGACCACCAGCAGGCGGCTCAGCAGCTGCAGCAGATGGGCGGTCAGATCGACCCCCAGCAGCACGCGGACACCCTTCAGCAGATGGGGATCGACCCGCAGAAGCTGCAGAACGGCGACTACCAGCAGCACCTCGACGCCCAGGACCAGCCCGGTTTCCAGGGCTACCAGAGCGGCGACATGTCCGGTCAGGCGCCGCAGTTCGGCCAGGGCGGTATGGACGCCCAGGACCAGAACAGCCAGAACTTCCAGCAGTTCGACCAGGGTCAGGGCGGCATGCGCGGCATGGAGCCCGACCAGGATCAGCAGCTGGACGACGGCAGGCGGATGTCCGGCCAGCAGCAGGGGTCGCAGCAGCAGGACTACTCCGACCAGCAGAACCAGTGAGAAACCCGGCGTGAGCCGGTGAATCGATAGTCACGGCAGGTGGCCGGTCGTCGTGCTCGTCGCGGCGGCCGGCCATCCCTGTGCGGGGAGGGAACGAGATCAGCCGAGCTCCTTCGCCATGAAGACCCGGCTGGTTCCCGGCGGATCGCACGGCACCTCGCCGAACACCGTCCAGCCCTGCTTCCGATAGAACTCGGGTGCCTGGAAGCTGATCGTGTACAGCACCGCGGCGCGGCAGCCGCGAGCCCGGGCCTCGTCCTCGGCCCGGCGAAGGATCTCGGCTCCGAGGCCGTTGCCCCGCAAGGCCTTCGGCACGAAGAAGAGATCGACGAAGAACAGCCCGAGCGACGTGCGTCCCGACAGGCCGCCGACAACGTCGCCGGTCTCGGGATCGTGAAGCAGAACGGCCAGCGGTCTGCGGTCGCCGACGCCGGTCGCTTCGACGTTGAAGCGGTCCAGGGCGTCGGAGATCGCCGCGAGGTCGGCGGCGGTGGGACTGTCGGTCAGGATCATGCCGCCACGGTAGGTCGAGAACGCTTTGACGGCCGTCGAAGCGTAATCAGCGACATCGGCGACAATCGGGGCATGGACGATCAGCGCGCGGGCCGGGACGTCGGGGTGGACCTGGCGGCGGTGGCGCGGCTGCTCGCTGACGGGACGCGCGCCGCGTTCTGCCTGGCGTTGCTGGACGGCCGCGCCTGGACCGCGACCGAGCTCGCGCGCTACGGCGGCGTCACGCAGTCGACCGCTACCTCGCACCTGAACCTGCTCGTCGGCGGCGGGCTCCTGGTCGAGGAGCGGCACGGCCGTCACCGCTACCTGCGGATGGCCGACCGGCGCGTCTTCGAGCTGATCGAGGGCTTGGCCGAGTTGGCGCCGCGGCAGCCGGTCCGGCCGCGGTCGCTGACGGTCGCCAGCCGGCAGGAGGCGCTGCTCAACGCGCGCCTGTGTTACGACCATCTGGCCGGGACGGTCGCGCTGGCGGTCAAGGACGCGATGGTGGAGCGCGGGCTGCTCGACTGGGGTCCCGAACCGGGGCTGACCGAGGCGGGAGCGGCCTGGCTCGCCGAGGTCGGAGTCGCGGTGCCGGCCTCGCGCCGTCCGCTGGTGCGTGCCTGCCTGGACTGGACCGAACGGCGCACGCATCTGGCCGGTGCCGTCGGCGGTGCCCTGTGCAGCCACCTGCTCGCCGCCGGGTGGGCGAAGCGGGTGGGCACGACGCGCGCGCTCACCGTGACCCCCGACGGCCGACGGGCGCTGCACGCTCACCTCGGTCTGGCGCTGGACGAGCCCATCCGTTAGCAACGCTACACAGGGCACGTAGAAAATCCCCACATTCTCCCGGGCCCGGCTGTGCGAGCCTGACGGAATAGGTGCGCGCTGGTCGGGAGGGATCGGATCATGCAGCTGAGTCCTGCGCAGATGTTCCACCATCGGTGGTGTGCGGCGCTGGCCGCCGGGGATGTGGCGACGATCCGGGGCATGTTCCACCCGGACGCCGTGCAGGTCTCGACCGCGACCGGCCAGGTGCTGACCGGTGTGGAGCAGATCGGCGGCGCACTGGAGCAGCTGTTCGCCGTGGCCGGCCCGATCGCCACCTCGGGAGTCGAGAGCTTCGTCGATCTCGGCGACTCATTCTGCGTGGAATCGGTGCAGTCGACCGCCTACGCGCAGGTCTTCAGCTACGACGTGTTCGTGATCGACGCCGGCCGGATCCGCTTCCACGCCACCGGAAGCATCGCGCCGCGTTCGCTGTCACCGCTGCCCCAGCCCACCGGCCCCACGCAGGGGCAGGACGTGTACCAGCGCTACTGGGCCGCCACCAGTGCGCAGGATCCGAACGGCCTGGCCGGCGTCTTCGCCCCGGACATCAGGTTCTCCAACGCGGGCAGCGTGGTCTACAGCAGGGACGCGACGATCGGCGGGATTCAGCGTTTCTGGGCCCAAGGCTTGGGGTCGGCCTTTAAGGCGGTGTCGCGGTTCGTCGAGGCGCCGGGGGCGTTATGCGTGGAGGCGACTGCCAGCGTCGGCGGCCAGGGCGGGCGTCTGGACATCACCTACTACGAGGTCTGGATGCTGCGGCAGGGGCAAATAAGCCATCTCATCAGGGGCCTGATCAATCCGCGACCCGACGAGCTCAAGCAGATCATGCAGAAGATGGCCGACGCCAACACGCGAGCCCTGCAGGATTTCTCGCAGGCGACCATGATGCGCAGCGCCATGCAGGTCCGCTGGTAGAAGCCGCGCGATCAGCGGGGGTAAAGCACGAGCGGCGGGCCGGAAGTCACGCACTCCCCGCCCCGCCCCGCCGCTGTGCGATGCGTCAGCTCGCGTAGACCTCGAACTCCGACACCTGCCCAGCCGGCCACCCGGTGTTCGCGGTGAACGTCAGCCGCACGTAGCGCACGCTGCTCGCCGCGAACGTGATCGTGACGGTGTTGCCGGTCGCCGGATCGAAGAGATACCCCGCGGAGCCGACCAGCGTCGAGGAGGCGCTGCTGTCCGCCCCGCCGCTGACCGTCAGCGTCTGTGTCCGCGCGCCCCACGCCGTAGCCGGCGGCAGCTTCAGCACGATCCGGGACACCGACGTCACGGCTCCCAGGTCGACCATCAGCCACTGCGGGAAGGCGTTGTCCACGCTCTCCCAGTACGTGTTCGCGTTGCCGTCGACAGTGTTCGACGACGCGTAGTTCTGCGTGTGGCCGCTCTCGGAGGTCGCCTTGCCGAGCGCCAGGTTCGAGTTCGCGGCGGCGTCCGTCGTCGCCGACACCGAGGCCGAGGACTGCGACAGGTTTCCGGCCGCGTCCGTGGCCACGACCGTGAACGTGTACGTCGTGGACGGGGACAGCCCGTTGACGGTGGTCGACGTGGCGGTCGTGGTCAGCGACGTCGTGCCGTTCACCCGCACCTGGTAGCCGGTGACCCCGACGTTGTCGGTGGACGCGGTCCAGGACAGCGACACGCTGGTCGAGGTGTGGCCGGCGACGGTGAGGTTGGTCGGAGCGGTCGGCGGCGTGGTGTCGCCGCCGCCACCGGTGGGCGCGAAGACCTGGAACTCCGAGAGCTGCCCGGCCGGCCAGCCGGTGTTCGCCGTGAAGGTGGCTCGCAGGTAGCGGGCGGAGGCGGTGCCGACGTTGACCGTCACCGTGTTGCCCGTCGACGGATCGAAGGTGTAGCCAGCGGGGCCGGCCAGCGTGGTGAAGGTCGAGCCGTCGGTGCTGCCGGCGAGTGTCAGGGTCTGTGTGCGCGCGCCCCACGACGCCGGCAGCTTCATGACGACCGATCCGACCGACGCCGCCGAGCCCAGATCGACCTGGAACCACTGCGGGAACGCGTTGTTGACGCTCTCCCAGTAGGTGTTCGGGTCGCCGTCCACGGCGTTCGCGGGCACGAAGTTCTGCGAGTTGCCGCTGGCGGAGGTCGCCTTGCCCAGGGCCAGGTTCCCCGAGCCGCCGCCGGAACTGATCACCGGCTGCGTCGGCCGGGTGGCGGTCAGGGCTATCTGCCCCTTCAGCATCCGGCCGCCGTCGGCGGTGAGCCGCAGGTAGTAGTCCGACGAGCAGGCGGTGCCGTCCTCGTCCAGGGCCAGCAGGCCGGAGCCGGTCGGCGACATCGACTGGTTTTCCGCCGTCTTGGCGATCTGGTTGCCCTCGCCGAACTCGTCGAACATCGAGACGTAAATGCTCTGCGTCCCGGCGCGGGCCATGTTGTAGAACTGCCGCCACATGAAGTCGCCGTGCACGCGCTGGCGCCCCGAGACGTCGCCGGGCAGGACGCACGGCTGGTAGTCGACATTGTTGGCGGTGCAGTCGGCCAGGTCCGGCACCGTGTAGGTGGTGTAGGCGTTGTCGGAATCGGCTGCGGTGCCGATCGCGCCGACCATCCACGGCGAGAGCATGTTGAAGGCGTGGTAGACGCCGCTGTAGCCGGCGCGCGAGCCGCCGGTGCCGGTGCGCCACTCGCGGGGCACGCCGCCCATCACGTAACAGCCCTGGTTCTTGAACCAGGTGATCACGTCCAGACAGGTCGGGGCGTCCCAGGGGTGGTTGGCGTCGTTGAAGCCGAAACCCCAGATGCCCACGACCGGCTGGCCGCTCTGGCGCGCGTAGGCCGACGAGGCGGTGAGCGCCGACATCTTGGTGGTCCAGTCGGCCTTGATCTCCGACTGCATGTTCGTCCAGCCGGTGACGTCGTACATGATGTAGAACTTGCGGGCGTGGGTCTCCGCGGACGAGCGCACCTTCGTCGCCATCGCGTCCCGGGTCGGGCCCTCGGAGCTGTTCGGGTTGAAACGCTGCAGCGCGGCCGTGTCGCAGCCGTTCTGCTGCATCCACAGGAAGTGGGTGTCGACGGTCTGCTGGTCGTAGGACGAGAACAGCGTCGCGGGCTGGCCGTTGCCGAGGTTCGAGTACGCGGTCTGATACGTGTGCGTGTACTCGCGCATGTCCGGCCACGCCTTGATGACGTTGTTGGACGGCGACGGCGTCTGCGACCAGTTCTGCGACCAGTGCCACCAGCCGTTGATCGGCGCCCCGTCGCCGGCGCACGCGAACCACCCCTGGTAGCCCACGGTGATCTTGCCGACGACGTCGCCGGCCGGGCTCGCCGCGCTCGCCGCCGGCGCGGCCAGCAGCTCCGGTCCGGCGAGCAGGGCCGCGGCCGAGCCGGCCGCGGCGGTGGTGAGGAATCTTCGGCGTGTGACCGTCATGGGCGTATCTCCTCGGGACTGGCTTGACGCTCTTCCGACAGGGAGGTGCAACTTTCATACGGGTCATAGTTATACGAGAGTGAGACTCTTGCAATATCTCGATAACTTATGAGTAAGAGCTCGAAGACAGACCCCGGTGTAGGTTCGCTCCATGTCTGCACCTCCGGTCCTGCGCGACGTCTACAGAACCCTGATGGAACTCCGCGGGGACGCGGCCGCCTCGATCACGTTCGAAGACGGCCCGGGCCCGATCGCCCGGCTCGACGTCTTCATCTACCGGCCCGCCGAACCCGCTGGTCTGACCACGTTCGTGACGGTCGGGATGGCCACCGCGCCGATGCCCGCGCCGGAGGGTCGGGAGGGCGGCCGGGCCGAGTTGTGGCTGTCGCGCTCGGGTGCGCTGACGCCGGAGGACGAGCAGCAGATCGCGATGCAGCTGGCGAATCTGGCCGTGTATCCGTGGAAGACCGGCCGGTCGGTGACCTGGGCCCAGATCGTCGGCTTCGAGCACGACTTCCCGACCTTCCCGGGCTGCGCCGCGGTGTTCCTGGCCGGGCCGCTGTCGAAGGACACGCCCGACTGGCTCGACACCTGCGAGGGCCGGGTGCAGGTGATAACCGTGGTGCCGATCACCGAGCAGGAGCGGGCCGCCGCGTCCTCCGTGCCGCCGATGACCTTCGCCGGCAACCTGCTCGACTCCCGTGATGTGTTCACAGCGCCTTCCCCGGCGGGGGCCTGAGCCCCGTCACCCCGACCCGAACGCCTGACGGCCCCGACTCGGTGAGACCGAGTCGGGGCCGTCGCGTTCCGGCAGGCTATTCGCCGAGGTCTATGTAGGTCTTGTCGCTGCCGAGGTCGGGCATGAAGCTGAACTGCAGGCCCTTGGAACCGGCCGGGACCTCGAAGGCGACCGGGCCGCGCAGCGACTTGCCGGCCGCGATGTTCCCGTCCGGAGGGTTCCCGTCGACGCCCATGACGATGGTCTCGTCGTAGGTGTGGTTGGTGGAGTCCTTCAGGCCGAGCTGGAGCATGCTTGAGAAGGCCTGCGAATCGCCGCTGCTGTTCGTCACTTCGACGTCGAGCAGGACGTAGGCCTTGCCGGCGTCCGGTTGGTCCAGGTCGTTCGTGTACGGATACGTCACCTTGTGGACGGTCACCGTATAGGCGCCGACCTTCACCTGCTGGCCGATCTTGAAGGCGCCGCCGGCCGCCGGCGCCGAGGACTTCGACGTCGCGGCCGCCGAGCTTGAGGTGGTGGTCCCGGCCCCGCCGACGGCGGCGGCCGACGTCGTCGAGTCCTGGCCCACCACCGAGGCCTTCGAAGAGCTCTGGCACGCCGAAGTCGCCATGGCCAGCGCCGCGGCCAGGGCGATCGCGCCGAGGCCGGTCCGCACCGGGCCGCGAGCCGGGCTGAGGTGTTCACGCGTCATCTGTGTACTCCTGGATTCGATGGCTTCGTTCGTGCGCAGAGCGAGAGAATCATATTGCTGTGAACACTGTCAACAGACAGTTCCTTGGCACGGACGGCTGGCGCTTGTGAACACCGGCCGGTTAGGCTGCGGCCATGACGGAGCAGACCGAAGTCACCGCCGCGCAGATCGCCCGCCTCGCCGGCGTCGGCCGCGCCGCCGTGAGCAACTGGCGGCGGCGGCACTCCGGCTTCCCCGCCCCGGTCGGCGGGAGCGACACCAGCCCGACGTTCTCGCTGGCCGAGGTCGAGCGGTGGCTGCGGGCCGAGGGCAAGCTGGCCGAGATCCCGGCCGGCGAGCGCCTGTGGCGCGCGGTCGACGGCGCCGGCGGCGGCGAGGCCGGGACGGCCGGGGTGCTCGCGACGCTGGGTACCGCCTTGGCAGCCGGCCGGAAGAAGCCGGCCGGAGTCGATCCCGACCTCCTGGGTCAGGCCACTGAGATCGCCGGTACGACCGGCGCCGACGCGATCTTCGAAGAGCTTCTCGGTCGCTACCTGGATGCCTACGCCCGCGATCGCGACACTGGCTCGGCGACGCCGGCACTGGCCGCCCTGATGGCCGCCGTGGCGATGCCTCGGGACAGCGCAGACAAGGCCGTCGTCTATGACCCCTGCTGCGGAGCGGGAACGCTTCTGCTCGCGGCCGAGGCTGCGGGCGCGGGCGCCGAGTCGATCGTCGGCCAGACCGACGACGCCGCCCTCGCCACGCTGGCCGCGGCCCGGCTCGCGGTCGCGGCGGCCGGCAGCCGCCGCGTCGTCGAGGTCTCCCCCGGCGACGCGCTGCTCGCCGACGCCCACCCCGGCCTCGAAGCCGACGCGGTGCTGTGCCAACCACCCTCCGCGCAGCGGGACTGGGGCTATGACGAGCTCGCCTACGATCCGCGCTGGGAGTTCGGCATGCCGCCGCGCGCCGAGGCCGAACTGGCATGGGTGCAGCACGCGGTGGCCCGGCTCCGGACCGGCGGCACCGCCGCGGTCCTGCTGCCGCCGGCGGTGGCCGCGCGCCGGCCGGGCCGCCGGGTGCGGGCGGAGCTGCTGCGGCGCGGGGTGTTGCGCGCCGTCGTCGGGCTGCCGGCGGGAAGCGCGGCGCCGTATGGGCTTTCGCTGCATCTCTGGGTACTGAAACGCCCCGCTCTCGCGGATCCCGCACCGAGCCGGGTGCTGTTCATCGACCATACCGACGCCGACCGCTCCGAGCGCGTGCCGTCCGCGTCGGCCGCCGAGCGGATTCTGGCTGCCTGGCGGGCTTTCGACCGGGATCCCGAGGCGTTCGAAGGCGAATCAGGGCTCAGCGTCGCACTGCCGATCATCGATCTGCTCGACGACGCCGTGGACCTCAGCCCGGGGCGCCACGTGCCGCGTCCCGACACCGGTCTGGGCTACGGCAGGCTTCTGGAGTACCGCACAGCGGCTCAGGACGTGCTGGACCGTCTGACCGACCTCCTGCCGCCGCTGGGCACCGAAGCGGCGCCTGCCGCCACCTGGCCGCTGACCACCCTCGGCGATCTGGCCCGGGCCGGGGCGTTGAGCATCGGTGGCGACGCCGAGATCGCGGTCGGCGACATCGTGGTGCCGGTCCTGGGCGGAGCGCTCGGCCGGGCGTGGGTGGTCGGCGAGGGCGACGCGGCCGTCGGCACGCTCCCGGGGCGTGGGACGGCCGTGGTCCGGACCGACCCGGCGCGGTTGGACCCGTGGTTCGTCGCGGGATATCTGCGCAGCGACGCCGTGGCCCGGCAGGCGGTGAGCCACGCGTCCACCAGCAGCCGCATGGACCTGCGCAAGGCGCCGCTGCCGCGGCTTCCGCTGGAGCGGCAGCGCGGCTACGCCGAGACGTTCCGGAGGATCGCGGAGTTCAGCGACGTCCTGCGGCAGGCCGCCGACGCGGGTGAGCGGCTGGTCCAAGGCGTCACCGACGCGCTTGCCGAGGGCACCGTGGTCCCCTCCGCCGGCGAGGGACAGCCCTGACCCCGAGGGTGTTCACACGGGTGGTTCGGCGCTGCCAACGTCAGTAATCTGAGCGCACTATGAGCGCTCCCCAACCGCCTTCGGCCTATTACCCGCCGCCGTCAGCGGCCGTGCGGGCCGGGTCGTTCGTCGCCCGCGTGCTGTGGACGGTGATCCCGGTCGTGTCGGTCGGGCTGCTGGGCTGGGTGCCTGCGGTGCACGTCGCGCGGCGGCGGCGCACTCCGGCCTCGTGGTGGTGGCTCGCGGGCATGGTGGCCGGGATGGTCGGCGAGTGCGTCCTGGTGTACCTGGTTCCCGGCGACAAGCACGGGAACGCGGAAGCCGGGGCCGGAGCGTTCGCCCTCAGCTACCTGATCACGGCGACCGTGTACGCCTGGCGCGGCTGCGGCCCCGGGCCGGCACGCCGCCGACCGGAGGCAGCGCCGTACCCGAATCCCTATCCGCACCCGGGGTACGGCAGCGCCGCGTGGCCGCCTGCCGCGTTCGGAAGCGCGCCGTCGACCCCGTATCCCGCGCCGGTCGTCCCGGCGGTCCCGGCGGCGGCCGCACACGCCATGGCCGCGGAGATCCAGGCCGATCTCAGGGAGCTACGAGGCTTCCTCGGCGGCGAGGACGCCCGGTGACCCGGGGCCGGGTGATCGCCGGCCGCTACCGTCTGGACGTCCCGCTCGGCCGCGGCGGCATGGGCGAGGTGTGGCGGGCCTACGACGAGCGTCTGGACCGGCACGTCGCGGTCAAGCTGATCGCGGCCGACGCCGCGCGTCAGCCGGACCGGCCGACGCCGGCCAAGCGCTTCTCGCGGGAGTGCCGGGCCCTGGCCCGGATCGACCATCCGGGCGTCGTCGCCATCCACGACGCCGGGGTGGACGGGGATCCGGACAGCGGCGAGCTGTACCTGGTGATGCAGCGGATCGACGGCATGAGCCTGGCCGACTTCGTCGCCGAGCGCGAGAACGTGCCGTGGCCGCAGGCGGCGGCTCTCGGTGCACAGATCGCGACCGTGCTGGCGGCGGTGCACGCGATCCCGGTGGTGCACCGGGATCTGAAGCCGGGCAACGTGATGCTGCGTCCCGACGGGACCGCGGTCCTGCTGGACCTCGGCATCGCGGCGGTCTTCGACCCGGATCTCAGCAAGCTGACGCGGACCGGCGAATCCCTCGGCAGCCCCGGCTACATGGCGCCGGAGCAGGCGTCCTCCGGGATCGCCGGACCGGCGAGCGACCTGTACGCGCTGGGCTGCGTGCTGCACGAAGTCCTCACCGGCCATCCGGTCTTCAACGCCCCGACGCCCTACGCGCTGTTCGCCAAGCACGCGACCGAGCCGCCGACGCCGGTCCGTACGCTGCGTCCGGACGTCCCGCCGGTGTTGGAGCAGCTGATTCTGGAGCTGTTGGCCAAGCAGCCGCAGTCGCGCCCGGCGTCGGCGCACGAGGTGTACGGCCGCCTCGCGGCGATGCTGCCGAAGGGACCGGCCGACTCCGCCGACCTTCCCTTCGACCCCTTCCGGCCGTTCCACTCGCCGATGGCACCGCCGCCGGGCCCGGTTCCGGCGCCGGCTCGTGCGGTGCCGGCCGCCGAGCGCGGCGGCGGCCCGGAGGTCGACCTCGCGACGGCGCTGGCCGAGGCGGAGCGGCTGGTCGGCGAGGGCAGCTACGCCCCGGCCGGGCAGATCCTCGGCTCGGCGCTGACCTTCGCGCAGCGCAAGCACGACCCGCACGGTCCCGTCGTGCGCGCTCTGCGCAAGCAGTACGCCAAGATCCTGATGCTCGACGGCCGGTCCGACGCGGCGCTGGCCGAGTTCGACCGGCTGGCTCGCACGGCCGCCGCCGATCACGGACCGGGCAGCGACGAGGCGCTCGGCTTCCGCTACCAGGCCGCGCAGTGCCGGGAGCAGACCGGCGACGTGGCCGGTGCGCTGGCCGAGTACCAGGCGATCCTGCCGGCGTACGCGGCACTGCCGAACCACGATGCCGGCAAGGCGCTGGCGATGCGCGACCGGATCGGACGGCTGTCGGTCGCGACCGGGCAGCCGCGGCACGCGTGGGGCGGTGCTGATGGGGGTGTTGATGGGGGTGCCGCAGGATCAGGAGCGGATGCCGGGTCCGCAGCATCCTGACACGCTCGCGATGCGGGGTGTGGTGCGGCAGATCGGTGGCCTGCCGCAGAGCCGGTGAGGCGCGGCCGTCCAGCGCTGCGTCAACACCTCGGCGCTGCGTCACCAGTTCGGCGCCGCGTTCCCGGCGCGACGCAGGATCACCGGCTCGACGCCGGCGGCATCCCCGGGTCGTGCAACCGCCGGATGATGATGTCACGCTTGTGGATCCCCGTCTCCACCAGCTCCTCGGCGCGCATGAGCGAGCACGCGGCGACGGCGATCGCGACCGCCTCGGCGCCCGGAGTGGCCCGGTGGATGGCCCGGGCGATGAGCGAGCCGGGCACCGGCAGGTCAAGCACGGTGCAGTTCTGCAGCCAGTCGGCGTGGAACCGCGGCGCGACGACGGCGCCCAGGCCCGCGGCGGCCATGATCTCCAAGGTGCCCGGGGTGAAGGCCAGGTGCTCCCGCGAGGGCACGATGCCGTGGAGCTCGGCCAGCCGGCGGAAGCATCGGCCGCGGGCCGTCCCCGGCAGGGCGGTGATCCAGGGTCTGCCCGACAGGTCCGCGGGACTGGCCGGGACATCCCAGGAGCTCGGGACGGCGATCCGGTACTCGTCCTCGATGAGCACGCGGGACACGTAGCCGGGAGGCAGCGGGAAGGCGGTGTCCCGATCGTCCGCGACGAGCATGATGTCCACGCTCCCGGCGCGCAGCATCCGCAGCCCCTCGGCTTCTTCGACCTCGATGATCGTGGGCCGCAGCTCGGGGTGCCGCTCGGCCAGCACGGACACCGCGCCGGCGGCCACCAGCACCGTCCCGCCCGGCGCGACGGCCATCGTGACCGGCCCGGCGACCGTGCCGGTCAGGGTGGTCAGCTCGCGCTCGGCGTCGGCCAGCGAGTCGCCGATCCGGCTCCCGGCGCGGGCCAGGATCCGGCCCGCCTCGGTCAGTTCCAGCCGTCCCGGGCCCCGGTCCACCAACGCCAGACCGGCTTCCCGCTCCAGCTTCGCCAGCTGCTGGGACACCGCCGAGGGCGTGTGCCCGAGCCGGCGGGCGGCCTGGGCCAGGCTGTCCGTCTCCGATATCGCCTGAAGCAGGAGCAGGCGGCGCGGGTCCAGATCCATGCGTCCATTAGCGCTGCTACATGGGCCGCTAAGCAAATCTCGGGGCCGTTCTCTGAGACGCTGTGCAAGTCTGACGGCCATGACGCGGATACATTTTATCCCGTTCGTCGGGATCATAGGCATAAGTGCCGTCGCACTCGCCGGGTGCGGCGGTTCGTCGGGGACGACGGGCTCGGCAATCGCACCGAGCCAGAGCATCACTGCGGCGGGGAACAGCAATCAGAGCACCGCGGCCCAGCCCTCTGCGACGGGGACCGCACCGGCTGCCGGCACCGTTCCCGGCGGCGGATGGGTGTTGTCCGCCCCGAAATCCATCTTCGGCTTCGCCCAGATCCAGCCCCAGGCCGCCACGCTCGGCACGATCCAGTCCGAACTCGCCAAGGGCGCCGCGCCGCTCGGGGTTACCGGATCACAGGTCATGGCGGTCTACGACGACCCGGCTCACGACGTCTACCTCATCTTCGCCGGCTACAACGGCAGCGGCTTCGTACCGGACAAGATGAAGCCGGTCTTCGACGTCGCCCCGCTCTACACCACCGACGGCACAGGCGACCACCTCGTCGAGAACCACGTGATGATCGATGCGGGACCGCACGGCGGCCAGGCAGGCTGCGTCTCCAGCGCGATCCAGTCCGGCGGCCTGGCCGCGGAGAGCACCGTCTGCGTGTGGATGACGGCCACCACGATGGGCACCGTCACGTACTACCCCAAGCCGGACCACCAGCAGATGGTGTTCGGCACCGGCCCGGAGGTCCTGGGCAAGGTCATGCGGGATCTGCGGCCTCTGGTCGAGCACCAGTCCTGAGCCGGATTCCGTCACACCAGCCCGGAATCCCGCACCCGCACTTCCTTGGAGAACCGCGCCGACCACTGGCCGCGGTCGACGTTCAGCGCCGCCTCGGCCAGGCGCAGCCGCTGGATGTCGGCCGTGCCGGCGGGCGCGAGCACGTGGTAGGCGTCGCGCAGGTAGCGCTCGATCCGGTACCGGGTCTGCAGGCCGCGGGCGCCGATGATGTCCATCGCCGCGCGCGCGGAGTCGATGGCGAACTCGACGTTGACCAGCTTGGCGTTCATCAGCTCCGTATCGCAGGGCAGGCCCTGGTCCAGTAGGTAGACGGCGTGGTACGCGGCCAGGCGCGCGGTCATCAGCCGGGACTGCATGTCGCCGAGCCGGACCTTGATCGAGGAGATCTCGTGGATCGGGGCGTCGTAGAGCCGGCGCTGCCGGCAGTAGTCCACCGTGTCCTCGACGATCGCCTGGTGGATGCCCAGCGCAACCGCGGTGAGGTTCGGGCGCCCATAAAGAGTGCTGGACGAGTAGGCCACGTCCAGCCCCTCGCCCTCTTGCCCGAGTCGGTTCTCCACGGGTATTCGGCAGTTCTCCATGACGATCTCGCCGAAGCTGAAGCCGTGCAGGCCCATGGTCGGGTCCAGCGGTTCCAGGCGGACGCCGGGGCGGTCGTACTCGACCAGGAAAGCGCTCAGGCCCTTGGAGCCGGGGCCGGTGCGGACCACCACGCCGTGGACGTGCCCGACGTGCGAGTTGCCGACGAACACCTTGCGGGCGTTCAGGATGTAGTGGTCCCCGTCGCGCACCGCGTTGCCGGACATGCCCAGCACGTGCCCGCCGGATTCCGGCTCGGTCACCGCGATGGTGGGCAGGCAGTTCCCGGTGGCGATCGGCGGGAGCCATCTTCGGCGCTGCGCCTCGGTGCCGAAGTGCAGGATCTTGGCCACGCCGAGCTGGGACGCCTGGGCCATGGCGCCCATCGCCGCCGAGACCCGGGACAGCTCCTCGATGATGATGGTCTTGCCGAGGTGCCCGAGTTCCATCCCGCCGTACTCGACCGGGATGGTCGCGCCGATCCAGCCGCGCCGGGCGATCGCCGCGGAGAGCTCGTGGTCGACCTCGCGGGAGTCCTCCATCTGCGCCACCCGCGGCCGCACGTGCTGCTCGGCGAAAGCCCGGACCTCCTCCCGCACCGCCTCATGCCGGTCGTTGGTGAAGACCTGGTTCATGAGTGCTGACACCGACTCTCTCCTCACCGCTGTACGGCGTTTCCGCGCGGGCCCGATCGTGATCGAAGAGCGCGCCAGCACTCATACCTATCACGTGATCATCGCCTGGCAATACAGTGTCCTGGCTCGTATATGCCGTGCCCCTCCGGGGTACGTGTTACTCCTGAGATTCAGATTGTGTCCGCAAGGTCCCCGATGTCCGAGGCGAGCGTTCTGGCCCGGCTCAGGACGGTTGCGCCGTCACTGTCCCGCAGCCCCAGAGTCAGCACCGCGGCGTCGTGACCGGGGACCCGGACCGGGACCGCGGCGAAGACCACCGAGCCGGTCGCGGGCTCGTTCAACGGGATCGGCGCGGTGGCCGCCGGCTCGCCGCCGCGGTCCAGGTGCTCGATCACCGCCAGGATGCCGACCGGCGCGAGGTGCGGGTATGCCTCGGGAGCCGGCGTGCCGAGCATCTCCACGACGCCGAAGAGCTGATCGTGCAAGGTGTTCGCGTACAACACCTCCAGGCCCGGACGCGCGGCGATCATCGCCGTCCCGCCGACGCCCTCCAGCACCCCGGCGATTTTCTGCCGACCGCTGATTTCCGCCAGCACCTCGTCGCGCGCCGCCTTCAGGACCTGGAGGCCCTGATTGCCCCAGGAATTCCCCTCTGCTTCACTTCGGGGCGCCGGGTCGATCGCGCACACGGTGCCGATCACCGTTCCGTCGTCGTCGATCAGCGGCACGCCGATGTAGCTGCGCACGCCGAGCTCGTCCACCACCGGGTTGCCGCGGAAGCGGGAGAACTCGAAGACGTCGTCCAGGGTGAGCGCGGCCTTGCGGCCCACGACGTGCACGCAGAAACCCTGGTCCATGTCCATGAACCGCCCCGGGTCGCCCAGGAACGCCGGGTCGCCGCTGGCCGGCTCCTTGCCGTACAGACCCACGAAGTACTGCCCGGACTCGCCGACCAGGTTCACCATCGCCGCGGTGGCGCCGGTGGCCTCGGCCGCCCTGCGCGCGACCTCGTCGAACACCGAGTCCGGCGTGCTGGCCAGGCCCAGTTCGCGCTGGCGCGCGGCGCGCGCGGAGGCGTCGGAGGGCGCCGGCCGGCCCAGCCGCAGGGCTGGGGTCTGGAAGTCGTCGCGCTCTGTCATATGTAGCTTCCTTCATGCGCGGCCAGCTCGGGGGCGGAGGGCCGGACGGTCCGGTAGTCGGTGCTCTGCAGGTGCTTCACCAGCGCGATGAGGACGTTCACGGCCGAGGTGCGCGAGCGGGCGTCGCACATCACCACCGGGACCTCGGCGCGCAGCTGGAGCGCTTCACGCACTTCGACCGCGGTGTAGGCGAACTGCGCGCCCTCGAACTCGTTGACCGCGACCAGGAACGGGATCCCGCTGCGCTCGAAGTAGTCCACGGCCTCGAAGGAGTCCTCGATGCGGCGGGTGTCGACCAGCACGATGACGCCGAGCGCGCCGATGCACAGCTGGTCCCACATGAACCAGAACCGCTCCTGGCCGGGCATCCCGAACAGGAACAGCACGTACTCGTTGGCGATGCTGATCCGGCCGAAGTCCAGAGCCACCGTGGTGGTGGTCTTGCCGCCGGTGAGCGCGATGTCGTCGTAGCCGACGCTGGCCTCGGTGATCGTCGCCTCGGTCTTCAGTGGCGCGATCTCGGAGACCGCCCCGACCAGCGTGGTCTTGCCGACGCCGAAGCCGCCGGCTATCAGGAGCTTGAGACCGCCGGGCAGCTCAGAGCTTGTAGAGGGCATCCAGCACCTTCTCCAGAAGGTCTGTGCTCGGCCGGGCCCGTTCGAAGACGGGCACGGGCGCGCGGGTGTCTATCGCGCGCCAGCCGAGCAGGTCGGACAGCAGGATCTTGGTCACGGCCAGCGGCAGCCCGGACAGCGCCGAGACCTCGGCGACCGAGATCGGCCGGTCGCACAGGCTCAGGATGTCGTCGTGGTCCGGGCCCAGGTCGCCCAGGGCCCGACCGGTGGCCACCACGTAGGTCACCAGGTGGAAGTCGGCGTTCGGCGCCGTCCGGCCGCCGGCGACCGCGTACGGCCGGATGAGCCGGCCGGCCGCGGAGTCGACGAAGGCATCGGGATCGCTCCGGCTCACGACCGGGCCCGCGCCGCTGCCACCGCCCCGTCCGCGGCGCCGCGCGGGGCCGTTTGCAGTTCCCGTTCGACGGCGGTGACGCAGCGGTTCATCTCGAACCCGATCTGCCGGGGGTCGGCCCCGCGGTCGGCGAGCACCCCGATGCAGGTGCCGGGCCCGGCGGCGCCGACGCACAGGAACGCGCCGTCCAACTCCACCACGACCTGGCGCACGCTTCCGGCGTGCACGGTCCTGCCGATGGCCGTGACGATGCCCCACATGCCGCTCTCGGCGGCGGCCAGGGTGTCGGCCTCGTCCTTGGTCAGACCGGTGGTGTACGCGCGGACCAAACCGTCCGTCGACATCAGCAGCACGCTGCGGGCGGCCGGGATGCTCTGCAGCATCCGGTTGATCAGCCAGCTGAGATTCTCTTCGGTCTGGTTGCTGCTCACTGGTTCCACTCCTGACGGTTCGCGGTGGTGCGATCGTGCTGCGAAGGGTCCGGTCCGGCCGCCGGGGGGTCGGCCGGCGCGGTACCCGAGGACAGGCCTTGCCAGAAGTCCGACATCATCGTCGGCGACAGGGCGCCGGCGTCGTGCGGCCGGCTCTCCTGTCCTTCAGCCTGGATCAGGCGCGCGGAGATGTGGCCCTGGGGGGTGCGGCGGCGCAGCTGCGGGCGGCCGTCGGGCAGCAGGCCCGGCTGGGGCTGCTGGCCCGGCTCGCCGGCCGGCTGCTGCGGCTGCGGCTGCGGCGCACCGGCCTGGGACCACGGCGGCGCGCTGGCACCCGGGCCCTGGCCCGGGTACTGACCGGCCGACGGCGGCGGGTACGCGGCGGAGCCGGTGGGGCGCGGCACCGGCGCGGCCTGGACCGGCGCGGGGCCGCCGGTCGCCGTCGGCGGGGTGGTGGAGGGCCACTGCGGCTCGGCCGAGGCCGGCTGCGGCCGGATCGGCAGGCCCTGGGCCGACTGGGAGTAGCTCGGCTGCGACCCGGACGGGGCCATCGAGGGCGCCGAGGCCGACTGCGGCTGCGACTGCTGGGACGACCGCGGCTCGGCGGGCCAGACCGAGGTCGCCGGGGCCGGGCGCGACGGCTTGTCCGCGACGGTCGGCGAGGTCGGCGCGGTCGACAAGGCCTCCCAGCCGGAACCCGAGCCCGACGCCTCGTCGGTCGCGTTCGTCGACGTCGACGTCGACAACGCGTCCCAAGAAAAGCCCGAGCTCGACGCTTCGGACCCGCCGACCGGCGCCGCCGGCAACGGCGGCACGGCGGCCCATGACGGCCCCGACGAGCCCGAGGACCCGGATGACCCGGCCTGCGCAGCGTCCTGCGACGTCGCCCGCACGGAGTTCTGCTGCCCCAAGCGGTACGTGTCGTCGGCGGTCGGCAGCGGCGGCACCTGCGAGGTAGCCGGTGCGGGCAGCGGCGGCATCGAGGCGGCCACCGGGGACAGCGAGGCGGCCGAACTCGGAGCGGCGGCGGGCGCCGGCGGGGCCGCGTCCGGCAGCGAGACCAGCGCGGGGCGGGCCGGCAGCTGCGTGGTGTCGATGCCGCGGCGGGGCTGGCGGTTCTTGTCGGCGGGCAGCTCCTCGGTCGCCAGCAGCGCGTCCGGGATCACCACCAGGGCCATGGTGCCGCCGGTGACGTTCGGCGCCAGCTCGACGGCGATCCCGTGCCGCTGGGCCATCTTCGCGACCACGGACAGGCCGATGCGGCCCTGCGAGAGCAGGTCCCTGACGTTGGCGCCGGAGGGGTCGCGCAGCAGGGTGTTGAGCCGCCGGAACTGGTCCGGCTCCATGCCGATGCCGTGGTCGTTGATCTCGATCGCCAGACCCGCGGACACCCGGTGCGCGCCGACGGTGACCTTGGTGGTCGGATTCGAGTAGTTGGTGGCGTTCTCGACCAGTTCGGACAGGATGTGGATGACGTCGGAGACGGCGTGGCCGTGGATCCGGCCCGGGGCCCGCGGGATGACCTGCACGCGCGGGTAGTCGGGGGTCTCGGAGACCGCGGAGCGCTGCGCGACGGTGACCGGCACCGGATGCGTCCACTGCCGCTGCGGGAGCGCTCCCACCAGGACGCCGATGTTCTCGCCGTACCGGCGGACCTGGGTGGCCTGGTGGTCGATACCGAACAAGGACTTGAGGAGCTTGGGGTCCTCGACCTCGTTCTCCAGCTCGTCGAGCCGGTTGATCTGCTGCAGCACCAGGGTGAGCAGCCGGCGCACCAGCTGCGCGAAGATGACCTGCAGGTCCACGCCCTCGTCGGAGATGGCCGACGGACCGGCCGCGGCCCTGGTCGCCGCGGCCAGCGTCGCGGCCGCCTCGGTCGCGTTGGCGACGACCTGCGGGGACATCGGGGGCGGCGGCGGAGCCTGCGGCGGGACCCGCTGCGGCAGCGGGGCCGGAGCCGGAGCGTGCTGCGGCATCGGCGGCTGCGGCTGGTGCGGCGCCTGACGGCGCTCGGGTTCGGGGTAGGACACGAATTCGGCCGTGCGGCCCGGACGCCCGGCGAGGGCGAGGGTGGCCACGACGACCGCGAGTATCAGGGCGCCGAGCACGTAGACCGTCGTCATCGTGCCGCCGCTGACGCGGTAGCCGGCCGAGTGCGCGCCGTTCACCACGATGACGATCGCCGCGGCCGCGAGCACCGCGGAGAAGACCGAGGGGGCCACGATCCAGGCGGTCGGCCGCCGGCCGGCGGCCCGGCGCTCGGGGGCGGCGCCGAAGGCCGAGTGCCGGCCGGGTGCGCCGTGGCCGGGACGCGGTGCCTCCTGGACGCGGTCCGCCGCGGTCACCGGACGTCACCACCGGTGTGGCTGCGACTGCGAGCAGATACGGAAGCCATATGCCAACCCTACGTTCTGAGTCGATTACGAAGTGGATACCGGCTCGAATTCGAAGAACATATCAGAAACCTGACAAAGATGTGCCATGATCGACCCTGAGCCCATTACATCAGCAGACGCGCGCGAGGCGATATCTGAGGGCGTGGATAAGGGTTTCACGCCGCGCGCGCAGGTACCCGCGCGAGGACGGACCGCCGGGTCCGCGGGGGTTCGTCAGCGCCGGATCATACGCCGCCGGGCGGATCGCGAGGGGCCGCAGGGGCGGCGTACCGGTGAACGACACACCCCGCGGCCCATGCTCCGCACACAAGTTCCCACCCACACCCTTACCAACGCGCGAACCCGCGATCGGTTACGCGGGCGGCTTCAGCCTTGCGGGCTTCGGCGGGTTCGAACAGGTTCGAGGCGTAAAGACTTCGGAAAACCGGCTACGCGGCCGGACAAACCTTTGGGACGCCTATATACAGACCTCTGATTTGCGACAAGCGGCAGATTGGTCTGGACCACGGGAGAAGATCGAGGTGGGGCGGCGGAAGTGACAAGGTTTCATCTTCGCCGCCGCCGGAATCACGCCTTGGTGAAGGATTCCAGCCGCTGCCACGCGTCCGCGGCCGCCGCGGTGTGACCTGTCTCACCAAGATGGTCGTACTCGTAGAAACCGTGCGGCTGATCGGGATAGACGGCGATCTCGTGCGGCCGCCCGGCCGCGGTCAGCTGAGCTTCGAAGGACTCCGGCACGGAGACCGGGACCGCCTCGTCGCTACCGCCGAACAGGCCGAGCATCGGGACACGCAGGGCACTGATGAAGTCGTCCGGCAGCGCCTCGGCGTGGCCGTAGGCACCGATCCACGGGCAGAACGCTATGACCCCGGCCAGATCGGCGCCGAGCACCTCGGACGCGACCGTGCCGGAGTAGAGCGCATGAGCGCCGCCGACACAGAAGCCCGGGGTGTAGGTCGGGCCGGTACCGAAGGTGTCGAGATAGGCGATGGCGGCGGCGATATCGGTCAGCACGTTCTCGCGGCGGGCCTCGGCCATGTGCGGCTCGTGGTCGAAGTCCTCGCCGTGCGGGCCCACGCCCGCGGTGCGGCCGTAGTAGTCGATGGCGACGACGTCGCAGCCGGTACCGGTGAAGTGGCGCGCGAGGCTGACGTAGTCCCCGCGCAGACCGCCCATGTCGGGCAGCAGGATGATGCGGCCGCCGGAGGGGTTCTCGGCCCGGGATGTCTTCACGATCTCCGACACGTCAACGTGTTTTCATCGCAGAGCAGGGTCCTGATGGTCTGACCCCGAGTACCGTGGCCTGGTGAACAAGCGGTCACTAGTGGTCGGCGGACTCCGGATGAACGTGGTCGAGGCCGGCACCGGGCCCGACGTCGTGCTGCTGCACGGGTTCCTGAACCACTCCTACTCCTGGCGGCACCAGGTCCGTGACCTCGCCGCCGCCGGCTACCACGTGCTCGCGCCGGATCTGCGCGGCTACGGCGAGACCGGCAGCCCGCGGGACGCCGGCCAGTACTCGGTGCTGCACCTGGTCGGGGACGTGGTCGGGCTGCTGGACGCGTACCGGATCGAGCGGGCGACCGTGGTCGGGCACGACTGGGGGTCGGTGCTGGCGTGGAACACCGCGCTGATGCGGCCCGACCGGGTGCGCGGCGTGGTCGGGATGAGCGTGCCGTATGTGCCGCGCGGGGATGTCAGCCTGCTGACCACGATGCGCGAGCGATTCGGCGACTCCTTCTACATGCAGTACTTCCAGGAGCCCGGTCCAGCGGACCGGGAGCTGGCCCGGGACGTCCCGGCGACGTTCCGCGGCGTGTTGGGATCCGGGTCGCAGCCGTGGGATCCGGTCGTCCCGGAGGGCGGCGGGTGGCTGGATCGCCTGCCGGACAAAGGGATTCCGGACTGGCTGTCCCCCGCCGATCTCGACACGTACGTGGCCGCGTTCGAGCGGACCGGGTTCACCGGAGCACTCAACTGGTACCGGAACATGGAGCGGAACCACGAGCTCACGGCCGCCTGGCAGCACGCGCCGATCCAGGCCCCAGCACTGTTCATTTACGGGACGCGCGACGCGTTCAGCCGCTACGCGTCCGCGCTGATCGACGATCTGCCGAGCCACGTGCCGGATCTGCGGGGCGTGGTGCGGATCGACGCAGGGCACTGGGTTCAGCAGGAACGGCCCGATGAGGTGACGGCGGCGCTGGTCGACTTCCTCGACCGCGATCGCTGAGCTGAGGGCGCCTGCAGGGTGCTGAGATTTGGTGTCGGGGGGCGATAGCCTTCCCTCTTCCACCGGTCCGCGCCAGGGCTCGCCCCCGGCGCCCCTACCCCAGGAGCCGCGCAATGGCCCAGGTCAGGCTGCCGCGTCAGCGTTCGTCGGAGACGGTCAGCGTTCTGGTCGGCGGGTATGCCGGCCGGGTCACGGTGGTGCGGCCCGACGACCGGCCACCGCAGGTGTCGCTGATGGCCGGGGCTCACGGGTCGACGGTCGCGGGGTTCGCCGACGCCATCGGGACCGCGATCAGCTTGGGGCTGGCGAAGGGCGCCGGGTTCGACGACTACCGGGTCGCGCTGGAGCTGCTGGGGCTCAGCGCCGAGCAGCTCGGTCGAGGGTAAGGCAGCACCGCCCTCAGCCGCCTCCCCTCCACCCACCTGCGTTCCACCCGCCTTCCACCCCCGGATGGAAGCGACTCCAACCGGCCGCCTGCGAATCTTGCGATGTCAGCAAGAACGGGCAGGTCAAGAGGGGAAAAGACAATGGACGCCAGCGTGTGGATCGTCAACATCGCGGTTCTGGCCTCGGTGCTCGGCACCGACCTGGGACGCCGCAGGGTGGGGACGGGGCGGCTGCTGCGGCCGGCGATCGTGGCCGCGGTGATCGTCCCGCTGTATGTGAAGCACCCGGCCACCTCCGGGAGCGGGCTGGTGCTGGAACTGGCCGCGGCGGCCCTCGGGCTGCTGCTCGGGCTCGGCGCCGCGGCACTGCTGAAGGTGCACCACGACCCGAAGGACAACACCGTCTACACCAAGGCCGGGGCCCCGTACGCGGCGCTGTGGACCGCGGTCATCGGCGCGCGGCTGCTGTTCGTCTACGGCTCGAACCACTGGTTCAACGAGCAGCTCGGCCGGTGGATGGTCCAGCACCAGATCTCGGTGAACGCGCTGACCGACGCGCTGGTCGTGATGGCGATCACGATGCTGCTGGGCCGGACCGGGACGCTGGCGGCCAAGCGGCGGGCCGCGCTCCTCGGGCACGCCACCGGGGCGGCGTCGCGCAGCGCGCAGACCGTGCGGTAGCGCCGGGTGTGACAGCTCAACTGAACATCTCCCTTCCGAGGCCGCCGGGCATCTTCGCCCGGCGGCTTCGGGGTGCGTGGGGCCTGACCGTCGGAGCGCTCACCCCGGTTCAGGCTCCCGGCGGGCACGCCAGGCGTAGACGCCCAGGCCGCCGACGATCGCCGGCGCGCCGAGGATGAGCACCATCGCCTCGACGCCGCGGCGGGTGTCGTCGTCGGTCTTCACCAGGAGCTGGCGGGACAGGCCGCAGACCGGGACGTCGTCCGGGCCGCGCTGTGCGCAGGCGGAGATCGAGTACCAGGCCATGGCGGCGGAGGCGCCGGGACCGGAGCCGTCGATCACGTCGCTGGGGCCGCTGAGCGGCTCGGGGGCCTCGGCCAGGTCCTGGACCGTGCCGGCGGCGATCCGGGCCCGGATGTCCACCGACTGGCCGGGGACGAGGTCCGTGGTCCAGGTCGGCATGGAGGATGTCGCCGATGTCGCTGATGTCGGCGATGTGCCGGCTGCGAGGCCGGCTCGCAGGACGTGGAAGCCGGGCGGGAGCATCGCTGTGACCGCGACGTGCCGGTAGGGCACGCTCGCGGCGTCGTGCAGCTCGATCGTGTAGTCGATCGCCGCGTGCTCGTCCGCGGGAGCGCCGCCGCCGAGGACCGCGATCGTCACGCCGGCCGCCGGCGCGGGGGTGGCGTCCGCCGCGGCCGAGGCGGCCGCGGGCCCGAGAAGCGTCATCGCCGCGACCGCACCCACCCGGAGCAGTCTCGGCCCGCCTATGGCGCTCACCGGATCGGGCCGTCATGTCGGAACCAGCGTTCGAGCGCCTGGTCGCGTGGATCGCGGGGCAGGACCGGCAGGACCGGCGGGACCGGGGAGGGCGGCACGGGCATGTGCGGCACCATCCTTTCGCATCGCTCTGATGTGCGACCGCCGGGCGGCGGCCACCCGTGACGAGCCTGCAAGCCCCGGCGGCGGCCCGCATCCGCAGCGAGGCCGCACGAGGGAACGGATAGGCGAAGACGTGTTCGCCTTTGTAGACTCGAAAGCTGCCATAACACCTTCACCGCACGGGGGAACCACAGGATGTCCACGGCTGCCGACACGGCGAACAGCAAGCCCATCACCTACCGCTTGGACCTGGGTCAGGGGTGGACCCGGATCCGCCTGGACGAGCACGCCGAGGCCGACGTCAACGCGTTCCTGGACCGCGCCTTCGCCGCGGTGCCGGCCGACGCCGCCGAGGCCGGCCGCGGCCTGATCGCCGGCCGGCTGAACACCCAGATCGTCGCGGGGCGCGCCAAGGGCGGCATCGACTTCTACATCCCGACCCCCGGCGCGGGGCCGGCACCGGCGCTGACCGTGATGGCCTCCGAGGTGAAGATCCCGAGCACGGCGGTCCCGGAGCCGGCCGACGTGGTGGCCCGCGTCGCCGCCTCCAACCCGACCGCGCGGACCGGCGTGATCGCCGGCATGCCGGCCGTCCGCATCGACCGCAGCGCCGGCCTCGACCCCGACGCCGCCGCCGAGGAAGACGCCGACGACGACGGCCCGCAGCCGCCCCGCCCCCGGCACATCGAGTACGTCGTCCCGGTGGCCGGCGACCCGGACCACCGCTGGCTCTCGATCGCCCTGACCGGCCAGGCCGGCCCGGGCGCGGACGAGGCGAAGGTGGACGCCGCGGTCTCGCGGTTCGACCAGGCGGTCGCGGAGCTGGCTTGGACGGATGCCGAGGCCGAGGGGCCCGCTTCCTGAGCACGCTGTACTTCCCGGACCGGGCCGCACAGACGAGAATCTGCGGCCCGGTCTGCTTTCCGGTTTCCGGAAAAGAGGGAGCGTGACGTCTCAGTACCCGATCAGTACCCGACCTCGGGCGGGTCGTAGAGCCGCGATCCGTCGGTGAGCAGCCCGGCGCGCTTCACCGTGCGCAGCACCGTCACCACCTCCAGCTGCGCGACCTCCTTGATCGCGCCGAGCCGGCCGGTCATGTACTGGTACAGGTCCTCGATCTCGCGGCAGACCACCACGGCAGTCAGGTTGGTGGCGCCGGTGGTGGCCGCGGCGAACGGGACCTCGGGGTGTGAGCCGACCGCGCGGCCGACCGCGTCCAGGTCCGAGGGGGCGACCGAGGCCGACATCAGGGCCTCGACGTGGAAGCCCAGGCGGACCGGCAGGACCTCGACGTCGTAGTAGAGCACGCCGTTCTCGGTCAGCTGCTCCATGCGGCGCCGGACGGTCGACTCGGACTTCCCGACGGCGGCGGCCAGCTCCGGGTACGGCGTGCGGCCGTCCCGGGCCAGGACGGTGAGCAGCGCACGGTCGGCGTCGTCGAGTCCGTACTCCCCGCCCACCGTGGGGAAGTCCTGGCGCAGCGCGGCGACCTGGTCCGGGGCCAGGCCGGCGGCCAGACCCGGCCAGCCGCCGGGGCCGCCGACGAAGGCGTGCAGGATCGACTTCACCGACACCCCGGTCACCTGCCGGGTGCGGGGCAGCTTGTCCAGCAACAGCGAGTCGCGCTCGCGCCGGGTGCGGGAGCGGGTCATGCAGGACACCTCGGTGCCGCTGGCGTTGATAGTCACCCAGGCGATGTCCGGGCGGCGCGCCAGCGCGTCGGCGATCGCGCCGGACGCCCCGGGCACGCACTGCACCCTGACGTTGGACTGGTAGTGGCCGACGCGGTTCCCCATCGGCAGGCCGATCACCCGCAGCAGGCCGTCGCCCCGCAGCCGGCGATAGCGGCGGGTCACAGTCTGGTCGGTGACGCCCAGCACCTCGGCCAGCCGGCTGAAGGAGGCGCGGCCGTCGAGCATCAGGGCCTGGGCCAGCTGCCGGTCGAGCGCGTCGAACTCCTCGACCGCGGCACTGGGCTGAATGGTGTCACTGCGTTGCACCACTGTCATGGAAATCCATCATGCCAGGCGTTATGACTACTGAAAACCGCCATGATCGGCAATCTGGATAAGCGGATGCCGCCAACGCCTGGGACCGTCGGCACGACCGATCATCCCTCCGCGTCCTCAAGGAGGACTCATGCGCAAGTGGCTGCCGCTGATAGCGGTCTGCTTGGGGACGTTCATGCTGTTGGTGGACGTCACCATCGTCACCGTCGCCCTGCCCGACATGGCACGGAACCTGAACACCACGTTCGCCGACCTGCAGTGGGTCATGGACGTCTACGCGCTGGTGCTGGCCGCGCTCCTGCTGGCCGCCGGGTCGCTCGGCGACCGGTCCGGGCACCGCAGGCTCTACGTCACCGGGCTCGTCGTCTTCGCCGGCGCTTCGCTCGCCTGCGGCCTGGCCACCAGCCCCGGCGTGCTGATCGCGTTCCGCGCCGTGCAGGGCGTCGGCGGCGCGGCGATGCTCGCGACCACGGTCGCGCTGATCAGCCACCTGTACTCCGGGCGCGACCTGGGGACGGCCTTCGGCGTCTGGGGCGCGGTCAGCGGGGCCGCGGCGGCGGCCGGGCCGATCATGGGCGGGCTGCTGACCCAGCACCTGGACTGGCGGTGGATCTTCTTCGTCAACCTGCCGATCAGCGTGGTGGCGGTGGCCATGACGCTGCGGTACGTCGGCGAGTCGCGGGGCGAGCGGCGTCCGGGGGCGGACCTGCCGGGCCTGGTGACGTTCACCGCCGCGGCCGGGCTGGCGACGTACGCGCTGATCAAGGGCAACGACTACGGCTGGGGCTCGACGCGGACCGTCGGGGTGTTCGCCGGGGCGGCCGTGGCGCTGATCGCCTTCCTCGTGGCGGAGCTGCGCGGGAAGACGCCGATGCTGGACCTGCGGCTGTTCCGGAAGGGGACGTTCACCGGTGTGATGATCGGTGCGCTGATGCTGTCCGGGGCGGCGTTCTCGTACTTCGCCTACGAGTCCCTGTGGCTCCAGTCGGCGCGGGGGATGGGGCCGGTGACCGCCGGGCTGTGCTTCCTGCCGATGAGCTGCATGGCGTTCCTCACCGCGGGGCTCGGCGGACGGCTGCTGCAGGACCGGATCTCGCCGCGGGTGATGATCGGCGTCGGGCTGCTGCTCATCGCGGCGGGGTCGGCGGCGCAGATGGCGATCGGCGCCGGGTCGGGCTGGACGGTGCTGGTGCCGGGGCTGGCGATCAGCGGGGTCGGGGTCGGGATGGCCACGCCGAGCCTGGTCTCGACGGCGGTCGCGGCGGTCGGGTATCAGCGTGCGGGGATGGCCAGCGGCGCGGTGAACACGGCGCGGCAGTTGGGGAACGCGCTCGGCATCGCGGTGCTCGGGGTGGTGTTCCACGCGGGGCTGGCGTCGTCGGTGCACGGTTCGGGCGTCGCACGGCCGGCGGCGGTGACCGACGCGCTGGCGGCCGGGCAAGCGCAGGGCGTGCTGGCGGCCGGCGGAGCGGACCGGCGGGCCGGGCTGGAGCACGTGGTGCACGCGGCGTTCGCCTCCGGGCTGCGGTCGGCGTTCCTGGCGGCCGCCGTGATGGGCGTGGTCGGCGGGCTGGCGGTGCTGGCGCTGGTGCGGCGGCCGAGCGGTAGTCATGGCGGGGGACGGGGTGGCGGAAACGGTGGGGGACAGGAGCGCCCGGCGGAGTGGTCGGGGGCTGAGGTCGTGACCATCGCCGCGGAGGCCTGAACCGACCGACACGCTAGCTATCAATATCCGGGGATTCGCCCTCTGCCATGGCTAATGTCCTACCCGGTCTTCCGGGTAGGACGAGCAGAGGGCGAGTCTCCATGGTTGGGCGGTTCAGGCACCTCACGGCCACGTTGGTGGCCACGACGCTGCTGACGGGGCCGAGCACGCTGTCGGCCACCGCCACGGCGGCGACGGTTGTGGATGGTCCTACTACTGCGCGGATCGGGTTGGCCGGCGCTGACCCGGACGGGTTGCAGCGCTTCGCGGCGGCGGTGTCGGATCCGCACAGCGCGGAGTACCGGCACTTCCTCACGCCGGAGGAGGCCCGGGCGAAGTTCGGGCCGACGGCGGCGCAGCTGACGAAGGTGCACGCCTGGCTGGCCGGCGGCGGGCTGACGGTCACCGGGGAGAACAGCCACTGGATCGACGTGGCCGGGACGTCGGCGAAGATCCGGAAGGCGTTCGGGAGGCTGCCGCAGCTGCGCGACAACCCGGGCGAGGGACTCGCGGCGCGGGTGGCCGCGCAGGTGCCGCCGGCGCTGGTCGGGACGGTGTCGAGTGTGGCCGGGCTGGTGCCGGAGACGCACGGGGTGCGGCAGTTCTCTTATCGGGTCGCGGCGGGGCCGCGGCGGCGGGTGGTGAGCGGGGACGGGGTGAATCCGGGCGGGCCTATGCAGCCTGCTCTGCCTCAGGCTCCGAATACGCAGGTGAACCCTGGTGGGCCGAGGCAGCCGTCGGGGCCGGTCGGATCGGCTGGGCCGGTCGGAGCCGGTCTGCCGGTCATCGTCGGCGGACCGATCAAGCGCAGCCTGCCGCTGAATCCCGGCGACCCGACGCTGCCGTCGACGACGTCCACGGCGTGCTCGTCCGACTGGGGCGGCTCCCCCGCGACCGGCGTTCCGCAGGGCTACAACAAGCCCGACCCGCTCGTCGTCTGCGGCTACTCGCCGAAGCAGTTGCGCGCCGCGTACGGGGTCACCGCTTCGGGCTTCACCGGCAAGGCGGTCATCATCGGCGTCGTCGACGCCTACGGCTCGCCGACGATGCGGGCCGATGCGGACCAGTTCGCGACGTCGGTCGGGGACAAGGCGTTCGGCGCGGGTCAGTACACGGAGTCCGTGGACCGCGGTGCGTGGAAGCACCTCGGCGACGGCGTGTGTGAGACCCCTGCGGCGTGGGGCGGGGAGGAAGCGCTGGACGTGGAGATGGCGCACGGGCTCGCGCCGGGCGCGGTCGTGCACTACTTCGGCGCCGCCTCGTGCCAGGACCAGGACATCGCCGCGACGCTGGCCTCGATCGTGGACAAGCACCTGGCCGACACCGTCACCGGATCCTTCGGCGAGCTCATGCACTCCTCGGACCAAGGCGTCGATCCGGCGGTGATCGACCAGGAGAACAAGATCTTCATCACCGGGGCGGCCGAGGGCATCGGGTTCGCGTTCGCCACCGGGGACTGCGGGGACCAGGCGCCGGGTTTGACCGGGCCGGGGTGCGACGCGGGCTCGACGGCGGCGCAGGTGGAGTGGCCGGCTGCGTCGCCGTGGGTGACCGCGGTCGGCGGTACGGCGCTGGCGCTCGGGCCTACCGGGACGAGGCACTGGGAGGTGCCGATGGGCGACCTGCGCTCGGACCTGTCGGCGGACGGCAGCCAGTGGGCGCCGATGCCCGGCCGGTTCTTCTTCGGCGGGGGCGGCGGCGCGAGTACGGACTTCGCACAGCCGGCGTATCAGAAGGGCGTGGTACCGAAGGATCTTGCGCAGATCGCGGTCGCGGCGAGCGGTGGCCCGACCGGCGCGAAGGGGACGGCGGCCACGAAGGGCGCGGGCGACTCGCCCGATGCGGTCGGCCCGACGGGCCCGACGGGCCCAACCGGCACGCCCGGCACGCCTGGTCCGGCTGGCCCGGCCGGTCCGACGGCGCCGACCGTCACACCGAGCCAGCCGCCTGCCACGACCATTCCGACACCGACTCCGACTCCGACACCGACACCGACCCCGCCTCCGCCGCCCGCCAGCCCCCCGAAGCGCACGGTCCCGGACATCGCGATGGACGGCGACCTGCTGACCGCCGTGCTCACCGGCCACACCGACCCGACCCTCGGCGGCTACGGTCAGGACGTCGTCGGCGGCACGTCGGTCGCGGCGCCGATGTTCGCCGCGGTGCAGGCGGACGCCGAGCAGGCCGCCGGCGGGGCGCTGGGCTTCGCCGACCCGGCGCTGTACAAGCGGGCCGGCACGAAGCAGTTCACCGACATCGTCGACCACCCGAAGGGCGCGCCGAACCCGATCTCGGCCGTCGTGGACCACGGGATGTTCGGCGACGTGCACGAGGCGCGGCTGTTCAAGCTCGGCTTCGACCACGGCCTGAGCGCCCGCAAGGGGTACGACACCGCGACCGGGCTCGGTTCACCGACGGCGGCGTACATCGCCTCGTTCAAGCCGGCCCCCAGCAAGGGCGGCGGCGGAAAGAAGAAGCAGCCGGCCGCCTGACTATTCGCCCGATGAGGTCAAGGCCCGTGACCGGCCGAGCGCGCGCGGGGTTGGGCGACGTGATCGGCCGCGATGGCGCGGCCGATCGCCGTGAACCAGCACCGAACCGCCATCGCAGCCACCATCGAACCGCCATTGATAGGAGTCGGCCGTGCGCAAGCTCGCCACCCTCGCCGTCCTGACGCTGAGCGCCGGAACCGTCCTCGCCGGCGGCGCCACGTCCGCCAACGCCGCCATCAACCTCGGCAACCCGGTCCCGGACGACACCACCACCGCCCCGGCGCCGGTCAGCACGGACTTCGCCAACACCTGGTGCGGCGCGCCCTGGCAGTGGAGCACCGGGCAGGCCTGTGACAATCACCAGGCGCCGACGGCGGCCCCGGCGCAGTAGGCAGGTCGCGGAGCGGTTCGAGCCCTCGCGAGCGCGAGGGCTCGAAGCTCAACGCGGGTGCTGAAACGCGTGCCGGAACCGGCACCCCACCTCACCGGCCCCGCCCCCGCCCCACCTCACCGGGGCAGCCAAGCCTCCGGGGACTCCGCCATCCGCCGCACGTGCGCCGGCAGCTTCCCGCTCAGCACGTGGGCGAGGCTGGTCTCGTCGAGCACCTTGCGCAGAGCGGCGCGGGCGGCGACCCAGACGTCCGAGAGGTGCTCGGCGGCGTTGCTGTATTCGGTCTCGTGGGGGCGGAGCCCTCGCACTTCCGCCAGGGGGCCGTCGACGGCGCGGATCACCTGGCCGATGGAGATGGCGCTGGCCGGGCGCGCGAGGCTGTAACCGCCCTCGGCGCCGCGGTGGCTGCGGATCAGGTCGGCGCGGCGGAGCTCGACCAGGATCGACTCGACGAACTTGCGGGGCAGGCCCTGGTGGTCGATCAGGACCGTGGACTTCACCAGGTCCGGACCGTGGGCCGCGAGCTCGAGCATCACCCGGACCGCGTAGTCGGCTTTTGCTGAGATCTGCACGATGCCGATGCTAACAGCCGGTATACCCACTGGTTCCCTGGGAATTAGGAGGTACCGCCGTGCGCCGCCGGCGTCAGGAGCGGACCGCGCGCCGCTTCTCCCCCGCGGCCACCGCCAGGTCCAGCCGGTTGCCGACCGGGGGCACCGGGCAGATGAAGTGGTCGCTGAAGGCGCACGGCGGCAGCTGCGCGCGGTTGAAGTCCAGGCGCGTCGAACCGCTGCCGGGCTCCGGGGCGGGGACGGCGAGCTGGCGGAAGCCGAACGTGTCGGGCCCGTTGGTGGCGTCGCCGAAGGTGACGTCGAACCCGTCGCGCCCCGCCGTCGCGGCGAGCCGGTACTCGGCGCCGTCGTGCTCGAAGACGAGGTCGCCGTCCAGCGCCAGCCCGCGCTCCCTGCCGTCCGCGTTCAGCACGCGCTCGACGTGGCCGTGGACGTAGGGCTCGTAGCGCGCTTCGAAGACCAGCGCCGGGTCGTAGGAGAAGCGTTCGATCCCGGCGAAGCTGCGGCGGTTCTCGGCCTCGGGGTCGTACACCCGGACCGCGAGCACGCCTTCGCGCACGATCGGCACCAGCTTGCGGCCGTGGTGGAACACCACGGTCGGATCCGGCGCGAGATCGGGATCGAGCAGCCGCACGCCGTCCACCGGAACGCCCTCGACCAGCAACGCGTCGGCGGACGTGGCCGTGACGATGATGCTCCCCCGGTCCGCGTCGGCGGCCCACACACCCGGCAGCCCGTCGATCCGCGTCGCGGCGCCATCCTCCAGCCAGTGTGTCGCGACCAGGGCGAGGACCCCGTACTCGGCGGAGACGGACGCGTCGCGCTTCTCAGCCCACTGATCCCAGTCCGCCGGTGCGGGGCGGGTCGTCGTAGTCGGCTCCGTCTCGGGCATGCTGGACTCTCCCTAGCTTTCCTATGGGCATTGCCTGGTGGGCGCAACGCCTCGGCAAGCTAGTGGTATTCCGGCGCCTGAGTCACGACCTGCCCATGGATCGGCCGCGGCGTGTCTCTCCAGATGGTCGCACGCCGCGGCCGAACGGGCCCGGATCAGTGCGGCCCGACTCAACTCAACTCAAGAACCTCAACTCAAGAACAGTGCAGCCCGACCAGGCTCAGCCGTGCGTCACGCAGGCATTCGCCTTGTTGGACCACAGCCCCTGCACGTCGAACTTGCCGGTGCTCAGCGTCTCGTACGCGTCCAGGTTGACGCACTCGTCGCCGATCTCCCCGTTGGCGGTGTTGTTCCAGCCGTCGGTGGGCCAGAAGTCGGTGACGGTCTCGGCGTACTCGTGGGTCTCGGTGGACTCGATGCCCGAGAGCAGACGGCCGTCGGTGAGCGTGGTGCACGCCCCGGCGCCCAGGTCCGGCACGTACGGCATGTTGGTGTACGCGAGCTTGCCGTAGCTGGTGCTGGTGAAGTCGTGCCAGGCGCAGAAGCCACTGTTCGGGAAGCCGTCCGGGTGGGTGCCGGTGGCCGACAGGACGACGTACTGCGCGTTGAGGTTCGGCGCCTGGGTCTTGTTACCGAAGTGCCCGGCGGCCTTGCCCGCCTCGGAGGCGATCTGCGCCTGCGTCGCGTTGGTCGGCGCGGCCGAGCCGTTGTCGAACCAGACACCGCCGAGGATCGAGGCGCTGGGGTGCTTCACGAACGTCGCGCTCGACGGGCACGTAGTGGTCCCGACCGGAGCGTTCTCGCAGTACTGCGTGAGGATCGTGCCCCACGTGTCCTTCGCGCCGTACAGACCCTTGAACAGGTTCTGCATGTCGGGCGCGACCTTCGCCGGGTCCTTGGACCACTGCGAACCCCAGAAGACGAGGTATACCTTGGGGGTCGGCGACACCACGCCGGACTTGCCGTTGGTCTGCAGCGACAGGGTGTCGGGGCCGGTGGCCTGCGAGGTCGCCTTCGCAACCGCGCCCTTGGTGATGGGCTTGGCGCCGAAGTGGCTCACCCCGACGGCCGACGAGGTCGATATCGACATCGTGAAAGCCGTGGCGGCGGCAGCGGTGAGCGCGGCCAGACGGATCGTGCGCATGGGTCTCCTTCGTGGGGTGGCAAGGACGGCCTGATGGGCCTCACGAAGGAATGTGGTGGAATATCAGAAGTCTGTAAATGGACACTTGAGTAAAACTCAAGTCAACGGAAACGCCCGCCGACCAAGGGGATTCCTTGGCCAGCAGGCGCCGTCTTGCTCAGACGTGAGCGGGGCAACGGAACGCTTAGCGCTCCACACCACCGATCGCGTGGGTGATCTGGTCCATCACCGCCTTGTTGAGGGCCACCGGGCCGCCGAACATCGTGATGGTCGAGAGCTGGCTCTGCATCGTGCGCAGCAGACTGGCGTCCGCCGGGGCCAGGACCGTCGGGGGCGTGAGGATCAGCGGCTCGCCGGCGTTGGCCATGTACGCACCGCCGGTGAGGGCGTCCGCGAACTGCATGCCCGTGGCCACACCGAACTGCGTCACCGGCATGTCGGCCGCGAAGCGCTTCGCCACCTCCACCGCCGTCGCGTACCGGTCCGCGCCCATCAGGGTGTGCGCCGCACCGCCCAGATAGCTGGTCGCCTTCACCGCCGCGCCGCCCACCGCGTTGAGGTGGAAGGCCGGGTCGGGGGCGCCGTTCTTGCGCTCGGCGGCGGCGATATAGGCCTTGGTGTTCGCGTCCAGCGTGGGGCCGTTGGACAGCAGGATCGCGTTGCCCTCGTCGGCGGCCAGCGGGCCGGCCGACAGGGCGTCGGCGAAGTCCCCGCCGGTGGCCACCACGACCTGGTGCGGGGAGCCCATGCCCTGCTCCGCGATCTGCAGCGCGGTCCCGTAGCGGTCCTGGCCGCCGAAGCGCTGGACGTTGTAGCCCATGCCCTGCAGCTGCTGCTGCACCTTCGGCGAGACCGCCTGGTTGCCGCCGAGGATGTAGACCGTCTTGCCCCTGGGCAGGACCCGCCGGATCTCGGCCGCGGTGGCGCCGTTCAGCGACGCCGGCGGGGTCAGCAGCAGCGGACCGCGGTCCCGCTTGGCCAGCGGCACACCGGCCAGCGCGTCCGGGAAGTTGTCGCCGCGCGCCAGCACCACGGCGTCGGCGATCGCCCGGGAAGTGTTGTCGCCGCCGGCGTTGGACCACTGGCTCTGCGACACCGCGACGCCGGTCGCGTAGCGGTCGTTGCCGGCCAGCCGGGAGACGGAGGTCGGCTGCGCCGGCGGCACGTTTGGCGGGGTCGGCGTACCGGAGTTGTCGAAGCAGGCCTGGCTGTGGTGGTTCAGGAACGACGCCATGTAGGCCTGCGCCGCGATCTGGCCGACGCGCTGCTCGGCGCCCACATAGGAGTTCTCGGCCTGGTCGGCCGGCGTCGTCGCCGGGTTCCACGGCGCGTAGGTCTGGCCGGTGCTGAAGCGGTTCTGCAGGTCCAGTTCGGCGTTGAGGTGCGTGACCGCGTAGTTGTACGCGGCCGGCGCCTGCGGGTTCTCGCCGGTCAGGTGCGAGTTGTAGACACTCACGAGAGCGTCGAAGGACCCGTAGTAGGCCGGGAACTGCGTACCCCAGTCGTTGCCCTGCGGGTAGTTGATCTTTGCCGAGCTCGTCGACTGGTAGATCGGCGCGGACGTGGTGAGCGTCACGTCCTGCGTCAGGTTGTTCGGGTCCGGCGCGTAGGGGAAGCTCGTCGGCGTCGTCAGCGCGCTGTAGGTCAGGCCGACGTTGTTCGTCGCGGCCTGCGGCGCGCACTTCCCGGCCAGCGCGAAGGTGCCGACCTGCTGCAGCGACTGGTCCAGCGCCGTCATGTACAGCGGGTGCAGGATGTTGTGGTTCTGCACGGTGCCGTCCTTCTGGACGTTCCACCCCTGCAGCCACTGGTTCAGCTGGCGGCCGTTGACCACGGCGTTGCCGGCCGCGCCGTTGACGTCGTCAGGCGTCGCGGTGTCCGCGATCAGCAGGTCCTCGTTGCGGCGCTGCCAGTTCGCGGCGTTCGGGTGGTTGGGCATCATCGCCACGGACAGCCCGAGCAGCTGCGCCTCGTAGTTGTCCTCCTCGGCCTTGGTGTCGCCGGGGGTGATGTCCGCGCCGGACCTGTTGTACTGGTACAGCTGCTGGCTGCCGGTGTCCGAGGTCAGGTAGACGTCGTTGCCGGTGGTCAGCCGGTTCGCCTCGTCGGCCAGCATCCGGGCCACGGCGTCCCGGTCCCACGGCGACAGCTTGTCCCAGACCAGCCACGCCGCCTGGCCGGTGTAGAACGCCCAGAGCGGGGACTGCCAGCTGTTGCCCCACGTGGACACACCCGCGAGGGAGTTGTTGGCGTAGTAGCGGTGCGCGAGCGCGCGCACCATGGTCGCCGCGCGGTTCTCGGCCTCGTCGGGGCTGATGCCGGAGTCGTACTGGTCCCAGTCGCCCAGCTTCACGGCGGTGGCGATGGACAGCGCGGCCATGCCCGGCAGGCGGAAGCTCTGCTCGGGGACGGCGCCGGCGATGTCCAGGTTCAGGTATCCGTCGGACGCCACGTTGTTGCCGTTGTTGTACGTGGAGTTGTACCAAGTGGTCCCGAGGTAGCGCGCAGAGTTGGCCAGGACCGCCGCGAGCTGCCTGCTGACCTGATCTGTCGGCGCGCCGCCGGACAGCGAGGACGAGTTGATCGCCACGACGTCCGAACCGGACGCCGAGACGGTGATACTCGCGGCTGAGGCGCTGGGCGCCGAGACCATGGTCCCGCCGAAGGCCGCGCCTGCCACCGCGAGACTCGATATGACCGAAATTTCGCGCTTGCGACCCATGTAAGACTCCTTGCGATTTTAAATACCTCGCGGGAGCTTACGCGAACTGCCCCGGGCCTATGCAGGCTCGGGGCAGTATTTTGAGGCGTAATTTCGTCTACGGACTATGGCGTAGACGGCTGGTCCGGTAAGGGCAATGAACTCGTCAACGCCCTACCCGACCAGGGGCAAATCAGCGCTCGACTTCGCCGCGGATGAACTTCTCCACCGCGTCGCGGGCCTCGTCGTCGAAGTACTGGACCGGCGGCGACTTCATGAAGTACGAGGACGCCGACAGGATCGGGCCGCCGATGCCGCGGTCCAGCGCGATCTTCGCGCAGCGCACCGCGTCGATGATGACGCCCGCGGAGTTCGGGGAGTCCCAGACTTCGAGCTTGTACTCCAGGTTCAGCGGGACGTCGCCGAAGGCGCGACCCTCCAGGCGCACGTACGCCCACTTGCGGTCGTCGAGCCACGCGACGTAGTCCGACGGGCCGATGTGCACGTTGCCGGCGCCGAGGTCGTGGGACAGCTGCGAGGTCACGGCCTGGGTCTTGGAGATCTTCTTGGACTCCAGGCGCTCGCGCTCCAGCATGTTCATGAAGTCCATGTTGCCGCCGACGTTCAGCTGCATGGTGCGGTCCAGCACGACACCGCGGTCCTCGAACAGCTTGGCCAGCACGCGGTGCGTGATGGTCGCGCCGACCTGGGACTTGATGTCGTCGCCGACGATCGGGACCCCGGCGGCCTCGAACTTGTCGGCCCACTCCTTGGTACCGGCGATGAAGACCGGCAGCGCGTTCACGAACGCCACCTTGGCGTCGATCGCGACCTGCGCGTAGTACTCGACGGCGGACTGCGAGCCCACCGGCAGGTAGCAGACCACGACGTCGGCCTTGGCGGCCTTCAGCGCGGCGACCATGTCGACCGGCTCGGCGTCGGACTCCACGATGGTCTGGCGGTAGTACTTGCCCAGGCCGTCGTTGGTGTGGCCGCGCTGCACGATCACGCCGGTCGGCGGGACGTCGGCGATCTTGATGGTGTTGTTCTCGCTGGCACCGATGGCGTCGGCCAGGTCCAGGCCCACCTTCTTGGCGTCGACGTCGAAGGCGGCGACGAACTCCAGGTCGCTGACGTGGTACTCGCCGAACTGGACGTGCATCAGACCGGGGACCTTGGCGTTGGGGTCTGCGTCCTTGTAGTACTCGACGCCCTGCACCAGCGAGGCGGCGCAGTTACCGACGCCGATGATCGCTACTCGAACCGAACCCATGGACGGTTTCTCCTTCATGTTCCGCGCCCGGGGGAAACGGGCACGTTCTCCTGCATATTTATGGAAAGGGGACAGTGGCCGGCCGGCTGCGACCGGGCCTCGGGTGTGACCTCTCAACGCCGCCGGCGCTAAGAGGCCCGGGGCTCCGGGGAGCCTTGCTGGGGTTGCTGCGGTGGTGTCGGGAACGCCTGCTCGTGCTCGGTCCTGATGAGCTCGTTGAGCCATCTGACCTCGCGCTCGGTGCTCTCCAGACCGTGCCGTTGGAGCTCCAGCGTGTAGGAGTCCAACCGGTCACGGCTGCGGGCCAGCGAGCCCCGCACCGCTTCCATCCGCTCCTCCAGACGGCTGCGCCGCCCCTCAAGGATGCGGATCCGGACGCCGGCGTTCGTCCGCCCGAAGAACGCGAAATGAACGCCGAAGTTGTCGTCCTCCCAGGCCGCCGAGCCGGAGGTGGTCATGAGCTCCTGGAACCGCTCCTTGCCCTCCGCGGTCAGCTTGTAGCTGATCTTGGCCCGGCGTGAGGAGGCGATGTTGGCGGTCTGGGTGTCGTCCTCGGCGATCCAGCCGCGGGCGACCAGGTCCTTCAGACAGGGGTACAGGGTCCCGTAGGACAGCGCGCGGAAGGCGCCGAGCTGCACGTTGAGCTGACGGCGCAGCTCGTAGCCGTGCATCGGGTGCTCGTGGAGCAGGCCGAGGACGGCCAGTTCCAGGATCTGGGACCGCTTCGCCATCGCTGCTCCTTCCTCGACCGTGCGCGCCGTACGGTTCCGTACGCCGCCGCCTGCATGTGAAACAAACACTGGCGATACATCGGGCGGATACACCAACTCGATACAGCCACTCGATGTATCGCTCCGATACATCGAGACGTTAGCGGGTGTCGGCCGTCCCGCACAAGTCCCCAGGTGACCGGGGCGAAACGGACACTTCGACGCCAGTCGCGCTCCGCGCACGGGTCCGTGGCGTACCCTGTGCCGGTAGCGCGTCCGGGGCGGGGCGGGATCGCAACCGACTGACCGGTTTCGGGCGTCTCCGCGAGCAAGCCGGTTCATGGCGGTTCTCAGCCGCCTGATTCCGGCAGGCAGGGGGGCGTGCGGCAAAGCGTGGCTCCACAGAGGACTCAGGTGAGGCGGACCGAGGTATGAGCGAGCACGGCAGTCGGCGCGCCGGAGGTGGCGGCGGATCACGGGGGCGCCGGTCGGCCAACGGCGGCGGCTTCTCCGACAAGCTCGACGGGCTCACCAACCAATTGTCCGGAATGTTCGGCAAGCGCGGCGGCGGCCGGCGCGGCGGCGACGGATACGACGACCAGTACGACGAGTACGGGTCCTATGACGACCGCGGCTACGAGAACTCCGGCTACGGCGACTCGCACCACGACGGCTACGGCGACGAGGCCGAGGTCGCCTCCGGCGGCGGCCGACGGGGCGCCGGACGCCGCGCCTCGGCCGGCTCCGGCGGAACTGGCGGCACCGGCGGCACCGGTCGCGGCCGGGGCGGACGCGGCGGCCGGAACGGCGGCTACGGCCCGGACGACCTGCCCCCCAAAGACTGGTGGATGAAGTTCATCAACTACCCGCGCTACGGAAAGCGCGGGTGGCGGCATTGGATGCCGTCCATCAAGCAGGTGCTGTCGGTCTTCCTGGGCTTCCTGTTCACCGTCATAGGCGTGGTGGCCTACGCGTACGCGAACACGCAGATCCCGCAGGTCAAGAACAGCATCGCGGCCGGCAACCCGACCACCTACACGTATGACGACGGCGAGGTCTTCGCGGACATCGGCGTCCACTACTACCAGGTCAACGACATAAACCAGATCCCGAAGGCGTTCCAGGACGCGTTCGTCGCGGCGGAGAACTACTCCTTCTGGACCGACCCCGGCGTGTCGTTCACCGGTGTGGCGCGTTCGGCGCTCAACGACTTGTTCGGCAGCGGCGGCAAACAGGGCGGTTCGACGATCACCCAGGAGTACGTGAAGAACGCGTACCTGTCGCAGGACCAGACGCTGAGCCGCAAGATCAACGAAGTCATGATCGCGATAAAGCTCAACCACCAGGAGAGCAAGCAGCAGATTCTGCTCGGTTACCTGAACCAGATCTCGTTCGGTCGCGGCGCCTACGGCATCGACGCGGCCTCGCGCGCCTACTTCGGCAAGCCGATCAGCCAGATGACCAACGCCAACATCGGCGAGGCGGCGTTCCTGGCCTCGGTGATCAACGACCCCAGCAACTTCTCCACAGCGCTGGTCAACGACAAGTCCCGCAAGGACAACCCCAAGACGTTCGAGCGCTTCTTGAAGCGGTACAACGCGGTCCTGGCGAACATGTCGCAGTACGGCTTCGAGCCGAAGGCGGCCACCGACCCACTCCAGAACAAGCTGCCGACTGTCCAGGACTTCAAGGGGCCGAACCTCTCCGGGTGGGTCGGGTACATGAAGGACTCCGCCACGCAGTATCTCCAGGCGCAGCTGCAGGAGTACCCGGACGACCCGCAGACGCAGAAGTTCGCGAACATCGACAACCTGTCCAAGGGCGGGTACAAGATCGTCACGACGTACAACCACGTGATGATGGCCGATTCGAAGACCGCGGCGGACGCGCTGTGGACGGGGACCAGCGGCGGCGGTGGCGGAAAGTGGAACCCCAAGACCCACGCCTCCGACCATGACGTGCACCTGGCGTTCGCGTCGGTGGACCCGCACAACGGCGAACTGAAGTCCTTCTACACCGGCACCGACGGCGTGGAGGATTACAGCCAGAACGCGTTCAACTACGCGGTGCAGGGTGGCGTGCAGGTCGGTTCGACGTTCAAGCCGATCACGCTGGCGACCGCGCTGCAGTCCGGCAAGTTCTCGCTGGACAGCACGGAGGAGGGCAGCAACGTCAAGCCGCTCTTCTACCCGCCGGGCAACCCCCAGCCGCTGACCTACACCGACTCCCACGGCAACACCAAGTTGTATCCGCCCAACGAGGACGACGAGGTCGGCGGCTTCAACGGCAACGCGACGCTGAAGCAGGGCCTGGCGATGTCGCTGAACTCGGTGTTCGCCGCTCTGGAGCTGGACCCGTCCGTGGGCGTGCCCGCCGTCTACAACATGGCTGAGGCCCTCGGCATCAAGCCGGAGACCCCCGACTTCAAGATGGTGGCCTCGCTGACCCTGGGCACCGCCGAAATCACGCCCATGCGCATGGCCAATGCCTACGGCGCCTTCGACAACGGCGGCGTCTCGCACGAGCCGGTGCAGGTCACCGCGATCATCGACCAGCGCACCGGGCAGACGGTCTGGACGCCGAAGTCGATGCGCAAGGACACCGGCATCAACAAGCAGGTGATGTCGGCGAACACCGCCGCCGGTGTCACCGCGGCGCTGCAGGGCGTGCTCCAGAAGGGCGGCACGGCCGGTGCGAACACCGACGCCGCCGCTCTGATGAGCGCGGCGAACGGCAACCTGGCCGGCAAGACCGGTACCACCGACTTCAACCACTCGGCATGGTTCACGGGCTTCTCCTCGTCTCTGGCGACCTCCGTGGCGGTGTTCAGATCGACACCGGACGGGGCCCTGGAGTCGATCAAGGGTCTGGGCTATGACGACCAGAGCACCCGCATCAACGGTATGGACTGGCCGACGACGGTCTGGTCGAAGTTCATGAGCATCGAGCTCAACAAGGACAAGACCAACTTCGCCAAACCGTTCGCGCCGTACGCACCGATCTGTTCGGGTGTCAGCAACATCGTGAGCTTCGGCCAGTCCGTCTCGGCCGGCCCGCTGGCCACGGACACGAACTCGCTGCCCGGCACGCCGACCGGCTCGGAGGCGAACTGCCAGGCGGTGTTCGTCCCGACGCCGAGCCCGACGCCGACGCCGACCCCGACGAAGGCCACGACGTCGTCGGCTCCGCCGCTGTGCCAGTCGCCGGCGAGTTACGACCCGGCCTCGCAGCAGTGTGTGACGCTGCCGTCGACCCCGACGGACACCAGCTCGCAGCAGCAGCCGAGCGGCACCGGGACGTCGAACACCACCGGGCCGACCAGCCCGACCAGCACCACCCCGACCACGCCGTCGAGCAGGTTCTGCCAGCAGCACCCGACCGATCCGCAGTGCCCGACGACGTCGACGCCGACGAGCAGCTCAAGCTCGTCGAACCTCTTCGGCGGGTGAGGTCGGATCTTTCCGGGGACATGCAGACGGGGAACGGAGCGGTAGGGCACGATGTGCGAGTGAGTTCGGACGTGAGCGACCAGGCGCCCGGCCCGTCGGAGGAACCGACGGGCCGGGGCGCGGCGGCGGCACCGATCCTGGTCGCCCCCTCCCTCGACGACCCGGTGGTGAACGCCGCCTCCGACGCCGTGGGCGGCCCGCTGGGCGCGCGTGCGTGGCGGCCCCGGCTGGGGTCACGCTCCGCGATCCGGACGGTGGCCAGGGTGCTGGTGCTGCTGACGCTGCTCACGTTGGGGCTGGGGGTGGCGCAGCGCTCGCCGTGCTACTCCACGGCCTGGAACGGCACGGGCAAGCAGCAGTACAACCACCTGTGCTACACCGACGTGCCGTACATGTACTACGGCCGGGGCTTCGACAAGCACCTCACGCCGTACCGGCAGACCGACACGGCCAGCGGCAACTACGGCCTGGAGTACCCGGTGGTGGCCGGCGCGGCGATGGAGACCGCGGCGCTGCTGGCGCAGAAGATGGGCGCCGACACCCCGGACCAGGTGCGCTGGTTCTACAACGTCACGACCTGGTTCCTGATCATCTTCGCGATCGTCTGCGTCCTGGCGGTGATCGGGCTCGCCGGACGAAGACCGTGGGACGCGGCGATGTTCGCGCTGGCGCCGGGGCTGTTGCTGACCGGAACCATAAACTGGGACCTGATCGCGGTGGCGCTGGCCTCGGTCGGGATGCTGGCGTGGGCGCGGAACAAGCCGGTGGTCGCGGGCATCGCGCTGGGCCTGGGCTCGGCGACGAAGCTGTACCCCGTGTTCCTGCTGATCCCGCTGCTGGTGCTGTGCTGGCGCGCGGGCCGGATGCGCCAGTGGACGCAGGCGACCGGCACCGCGGCGCTGACCTGGCTGGCGGTGAACGCCCCGGTCATGATCTTCGCCTTCCAGGGCTGGAAGTACTTCTTCACGTTCAACGACAACCGCCCGATCGACCTGGGCTCGCCGTGGTTCGCGATCCGCCACTGGTGGGGCTGGGAGCCGCCGAACAAGAACATCGTCATCATCGCCCTGGTGCTGGCCGGCTGGCTGGCGGTGGCGCTGCTGGGGCTGATGACGCGGTGCCGGCCGCGGTTCGCGCAGCTGGCGTTCCTGACGGTCGCGGTGTTCGTGCTGCTGAACAAGGTGTACTCGCCGCAGTACGTGCTGTGGCTGATCCCGCTGGCGGTACTGGCCAGGCCGCGCTGGCGCGACTTCCTGATCTGGCAGTGCTGCGAGGCCGCCTACTACGTGGCGGTCTGGTACTACCTGGTCTGGCAGGCCGGGCCCAGCAACGGCAACACCCGCGGACTCCCGGACAACTTCTACGTCTGGGCGATCGTGATCCACCTCGCCGGCATCGTGTTCCTGATGGTGCAGATCGTCCGCGACATCCTGGACCCCCGCCGCGACCCGATCCGCGCCGACGGCATCGACGACGACCCGGCGGGCGGCGCACTGGCGGACAGCCCGGACGTCTGGGCCTGGTCGCAGCCCCGCTCCCACCGCGCGGGGGCGGCGGCGGGGCACGGGGCCGGCGCCGAGCCCGAGCTCGCTTCGGCCTGAGATTGGCCGCGGGGGACGGGGCTCGGGATGCTCCGGATACTCCGGGCGCTCGACGGCCGGAGAACGATAGTCGCGAACCTGACGGCGAGGCGGTCGTGGCGCAGGAGCTGGATGGCGGTGGGCTCGGCGGCCGCGGGCTTGGCGGCGACGCGCTGGAGGATGGCGCGCTAGATGACGGCGCGCTGGCGGCCCAGTCGGCGCAGAGCAGCGGTAGGCAGGCGCAGGCAGTGCTGGATGGCGACGCGCTTGGCGGCAGCGGGCTCGGCGATGGCGCGCTGGATGGCGGCGCACTTGGTAGCCGCGGGCTTGGCGGCGACGCGCTGGAGGATGGCGCGCTGGCGGCCCGGTCGGCGGAGAGTAGCGGCCGGCAGGCGCGGGCCGTGCTGGAAAGCGATGGTCGTGTGCGGTCTGCTGGTCGGCGACCCCGGCGCGGGCTCGGGGATGGGGACCGCGCGGCGTTGAGGGCGTGGGGCGCGACTCGGCTCGGGATGATCGTGCTGGCGTGGATGAGTGCGTGGGTGTTCGCGACGGCGGCCACGACGCCGGGGCCCTGGCTGGCGCGCTGGGACCGGTGGGATGAGGGGATCTTCACCAGCATCGCGCAGCACTGGTACTTCGCGGCGGGGACTGATCCGAGGCATGTGGCGTTCTTCCCGGGGTTTCCCGTCGCCATGTGGCTGACGCATCTCTTGGTGCGGAACTGGGTCGCCGCCGGGTTGGTGGTGTCCGCGGTCGGCAGTGCGGTCGCGACGGTGGCCTTGGGGCGGCTGGCGGCGCAGGAGGTCGAGGGCGCTTGGGTGCGTCGCGGCCGCGACCGCAATCCACTGGACGCAGTGCTTCGGTTGCCGCGCATGCGCGGCGCCAACAACGCCGACAACCATGCCGCCCTCAAGCGCGCTGAGGTTCCGGACTCCGAGCCGGCCTCTGTTCCGCAGGCCTCCCCGCGCCTCCCCCTGACCGTCCGCGCCCGAGCCAAGCGAGCCGGCGCCAACGCCGCGCTCTTCTTCACCCTCGCGCCCGCGGCCGTCTTCCTCGCGGCGGGCTACAGCGAGAGCCTGTTCGCCGCGTTCGCGTTCTCTGCGTGGGCGGCGGCGCGGCGTGATCGGTGGGTGAGCGCCGTAGTGCTGGCGGCGGCTGCCAGCGCTGTGCGGGTGAACGGGCTGTTCCTCGCGGCGGCGATCGCGCTGGAGTTCGTGCTCGCCGGGCGGGCTCGGCGGAGGTGGCGGCAGGCGCCGCTGCTCGTCGTGCCGGCGCTGCCGGTCGCGGCCTACGTGCTCTACCTCCACCACGACACCGGCGACTGGTTCGCGTGGCAGCACGCGCAGGCCGCTGGCTGGTTCCGCACGTTCCGCAACCCGAAGTACGCGTGGGACCAGACCTGGCGTGCGGCCTTCGGCGCCAGCCAGGCGGGGCACACCGCGTGGGTCTTCCAGTTGGAGCTGCTGGCGGTGGTCGTGGGGCTCGGGCTGACCGCGCTCCTGCTGCTGAAGCGCCGGTGGCCCGAAGCCCTCTACGTCGCCCTCTCGTTGCTCGCGCTGGGCACCACCACGTGGTTCATGTCCGTCCCGCGCACCATGCTCCTGTGGTGGCCGCTGTGGACGATGCTCGGCGCGTGGGCCACCCGGCGCCCGGCCGTGCGCACGCTCTACCTCTGCTGCGTCGCGCCGGTCATGGCGGGCGTGGCGTTGCTGTTCCTGTCGGGTCAGTGGGCGGGCTGAGCGGACCGATCGGACTGAGCGGATCGGGCAGATCGGGCGCGCTTGTCGGCCCGGACCCAGCGCGCGCCGACCAGGTAGCCGGCGGCGGTTGTTCCGCCGGTGACCACGATCCCCCACACCGTCGCGTCGGAGCGGTGCACGTAGAAGACGACGACCGCCACGACCGTGAGCGCGATCAGGTACCGGTCCGCGGCCTGCGCGAAGCCGCGGCGGAAGCCGGTTCGCGGGGTGTGGCGCATGACCCGCGCGCCGATCAGCCCGAAGACCAGCATCACCAGCGAGATGAAGACCAGCGGGTACGTGGCCGGGGTCGCGTCCACGACGGCGAACGTCCCCCGCGCGTTCTCGACGCTGACCACGTTGCCCTGCACGACCCGCGCGGTGACCTTGTCGCCCTTGTGCGGATTGAAGGCCGGCCAGTCCGCCTCCGCGAACGGGATCTGCGGGCCCGGCGCGGTCGACGGCGGGATGTCGAGCGTGATCCAGCCCGTCAGTACCGAGCGGGTGCCGCCGTGCTTGCCGTCGGTGACGGCGATCGTGCGCCGGAAAGCACCGGTGTCGGTGATCGTGGCGGGCTCGTCGATCCAGCAGTAGGCGTTCTCCTGCGCGGCCTGCGACGAGCTGCATGCGGCGGCGCGGCTGGCGCTCACGCCCGCGTCACTGTGCGTGACCGTGATCGCCCAGAACACGACTGCGGCTGCCACCAACACGGTGGACAGGAGCGTGCCGAACGGAATGCGAGTCATGTAGTCCCCCCGATCAGTGTCCTGCCAGGTATCTGGGCCGCAGAGGGGATTCCTCAAACCTCCCGGCTACGATCGTCCCCATGTCGAGCACGTCGAAGTTCCTGCGCGATCTGGCCAAGAAGACCAACACGGCTTCGGCCGCGCGCGCCGTCCTGAAGGCCACGCACCTGAAGTCCGGGCCGGGGCGTCTGGGGGATCCGCGCGTGGGGCTTCCGGCGTCTGTACTCCCGGCCGGCGGGAACCGTATTACTGCGGAGAACGCTAAGGCGGGTTCCGCGGACTGGCGGATGGGTGCGGGGAAGTCGCGGCCGGGGACGGACTACGAGCGCCAGATCAAGGGCTACGCGTCGACCGATTCGGTGGCCGTCGGCGAGGCCATCGACTTCCACGTCGCGGTGGAGCCCGCGGGGTCGTTCACGATCTCCGTCTACCGCCTCGGCTACTACGCCGGCGCCTCGGCACGCCGCGTCCTGGTCTCGCCGACGCTGACCGCCGGGCCGCAGCCGGTTCCCACGGCCGATCCGGAGACGGGCCGCATCGCGGTGGAGTGGCCGGTGGCGTGGACGCTGGACGTCCCGAAGGAGTGGGTGTCGGGGACGTACGTGGCGGTGCTGGACAAGGCCGACGGGTTCCGCAACTACGTGCCGTTCGTCGTGCGGGACGACGAGGCCGCGTCCGACTTCCTCGTGGTGCTGCCGTCGACGAGTTGGCAGGCGTACAACTGGTGGCCGCGCGACGGGATCACGGGTCGGAACGTCTACTACGGCTACGTCACTAAGGAAGCTGCGGAAGGAGACTCCGCGCTTAAAGCGAAGTTCTCCACAGACGCCCGCGGCTGGATCTCCAACCCCGCGCGCGCCACACAGGTCTCGTTCGCGCGGCCGTACTTCGCCGACGGACTGCCCGACGGCTTCGTCCGCGAACAGTCCTTCATCCAGTGGGCCGAGGGAATGGGCTACGACCTCACCTACGCCACGGGACTGGACCTGCACGCCGGACGCATCGACCCGGCCAAGTACCGGGGCCTGATCTTCGCGGGCCACGACGAGTACTGGTCCACCGACATGTACCGGCACGCGGAAGAGGCGGTAGCGGCGGGAACGTCTCTGGCGTTCCTCACTGCGAACAACGCCTATTGGCACGTCCGCTATGACGAGTCCACGCGAACCATGTCCTGCTACAAGGGCTTCGAGGACCCGCACGTCGAAGACTTCCCCACCGGGATGTGGCGCGCCGGCGAAGGGCATCCGCGCGCCGAACAGCAACTCATGGGAGTGCAGTACAGCGGCATCCTTAAGGGCCGCCACGCATTGGTGGTCCGCGAGGCCGGGCACTGGTTCTGGGCCGGCACGGGTCTCAAGGACGGCGACGAGATCCCCGGCCTCCTCGGCGGCGAGGCTGACTCGTTCTTCGAGGCGATGCCGAAGGCGAAGGCAGAGGAGCAGGCGCTGCTGACGGCGACGCCCTACACGATCTCCAACGGCACGCAGTTCGTCCAGAACACGAGCGTCTACCGGGCGCCGAGCGGCGCCTGGGTGTTCACCGCGGGCACGTTCCTGTGGCCGCTGGGGCTGGGGCACCCGGGGTATCAGGACAAGCGGGTGACTCGGGCGATGGCGAACTTCTTGGGGCGCGTGAAGGGATAGCCGCACCGGTCCGGCTGCCGGTCCGACTGCCGTGCCGCCGCTGATGCCGACCGGCGCCGGCCGAGAGAGCCACCCTCAGTCGAAGACCACCCGGTCCACATGCGTCATCACCGGGCTCACCTCGACCGGCAGCTCCTCCCCCACCTTCGGCGGCGTGACACCGGCGGGCAGGAACAGCACCGAGACCTGCATGTGCGGCGGCTCCGCGAACCACAGCGTCTTCCCCTGCCAGGAGAACGGCGACATGGTCCGGTTCAGCAGGGCCAGTCCTGCGCGGGCCGTGAACTTCGCCCGGGACTTGAGGCCCGGGACGCCGCGGCCGAAGTTCTTCGGGTTCTCCAGGCCGACGCCGTGGGCGGTGCCGCCGGAGGCCACGATCAGGTAGCCGTCCGCGCGGACCTTGTGCTGGCGGTAGCCGAAGCGGTCGCCCTTGCTCACCTTCTGCACGCTGTGCACAGTGCCGCGCGCCTGGAGCGCCTTACGGTTGCCGAGCCAGAGTTCGGTGCCGATCCGCGGGCGTACCGTCGTCCCCTGATGCCGCTTGGCCAGGGTGCTGATCTCGGCGGGGGACAGGTGACTGACGAACAGAGTCCGCACCGGGATGCCTGCGGCGACCAAGGCGTCGACCCAATCGCTGACTTCGCGGAGGTAGTCGCCTGCCACGCGGTCCAGCGGCATGTGCACCGAGAAGCCCTCGACGCGCGCCTGGTCGGACTCCAGAGCTGTGGCGAGCCTGGGGATGTCCTTCTTCTCCAGGCCGAAGCGGCGCATGGAGGTCATCAGGTCGATGACCACACGCCGGCCCAGCAGGGCCTCCACCGCCTCGACTGAGGACACGGTGCGGATGACGCGGTCCGGGAGGCCGCGGACGTCCTCGCCGAGCAAGTACGGCGTGAGGACCAGGAGGCGTCCGGAGTAGTGGTCCTTGGCCTGTTCGGCTTCGGCGGCCGTGCCCACTGCCGTTATCTCCACGCCGCCTGCGGCGAGCTTGGAGGCGGCCTCCATGAGGTTCGGGATGCCGAGGCCGTAGCCGTTGACGCCCTTGGCCACCGGCACCAGATCGGGGTGGCGGGCCAGGACTTCGTCCTGGTGGGCGCGCCAGCGCTCCGTGTCGACGTGCAGCGTGAGCGACAAGGTTCCGACTCCTTAGGGAAACAGCTCAGGGGATGCGCAGTGGGTCGCGTCCTTAGCGGCGGGCCATATACATCTCGAAGGCGCGGTGCAGCAGCGGGTTCAGGGCGTAGTCCCACTCCCCGAGGTACTCCACCGCCTGGCCGCCGGTGCCCAGCTTGAACTGGATCAGGCCGAACAGGTGGTCCTCCGGGTCCAGGGTGTCACTGATGCCGCGCAGGTCGTAGACCTTGCAGCCGGCGGCGTGCGAGTCGCTGAGCATGCGCCACTGGATCGCGTTGGAGGGCCGCAGTTCGCGCTTGTGGTTGTCGGAGGCGCCGTAGGAGTACCAGGCGTGGTCCCCGACGGTGACCAGCGTCGTGGCGGCCAGCAGCTCCCCGTCGTGGCGGGCCAGGTACAGGCGCAGGCGGTTGGGGTTCTCCGCCTCCATCGCCTTCCACATGCGCTGGAAGTAGGCCAGGGGGCGCGGGGTGAAGTGGTCGCGGACGGCGGTGATCTCGTAGATCTTGTGGAACTCCGCGAGGTCCTCGTAGCCGCCGAGGGTGACCTCGACGCCGTTCTTGTCCGCCTTCTTGATGTTGCGCCGCCACAGCTGGTTGAAGCCCTTCTGGATGTCCTCCAGGGTGCGGGGCTTGCCGGCGTCGTCGACCAGCGGCAGCTGGAAGACGTAGCGGGGCTGGAAGTCGCCGAAGCCGGCGCCGTCGGACTCCTTGCGGGTCCAGCCGGTGGCGCGCAGCTTGTCGATGACGCGCAGGGCCGCGGGGTCCTCGAAGTCCGGCTTGATGTCCTTCAGGCGGACGCCGCCCTCGGTCTCGGCGATCGCCTTCTTCAACGTCTCCGAGGTCCAGCGGCGGGAGACCAGTTGCGGGCCCATCTTCACCGTGAACGCGCGGCGCTTGCGCAGGTGCGCCAGCAGCAGCTTGAGCGCCTGGCCGGCGTCGGCGGAGGTGAGGTCCAGGATCGGGCCCTCGGGGAGGTAGGCCAGGGAGCGGCGCAGGAAGGGGAGCTTGTCCCGCTTGGGGATCGGCACGTCCCGGTAGAGCACCAGGGCCGCGCCGACGACCTGGCCGGTGGCGTCGTCGACCCAGCCGACCGACTCCGGCCGCCAGTCCGTCTTCACGTCGCCGTTGGCAGGACACTGCAGGAAGCTGACAGAGGTCGCGACGTCCTTGTCCGCCGCGCGTTCCTCGATGAACGCCACATGTTCCTCGCGGCTCAGCGTCCGCACCCTCAAGACCATGCGCCAACCTTATGCGACGCGCTCCCGCAGCCACTTGATGTCCGCCGCCTGTGCCTCCGGACCGCCCGGGGTCTCGCAGATCGCCGGGCACCCGGCGTCCGCGATAACCTGCGCGATCAGGTCCGGAGGGGCGATCTCGCCGGTGCCGAAGTTGGCGTGGCGGTCGATGCCGGAGTCGAAGCCGCCCTGGGAGTCGTTGGCGTGCACCAGGTCGACCCGGCCGGTGACGGCCGAGATGTCGGCGACGGCGCTCTCCAGCGGGATGCCGCCGGCGAAGGCGTGGCAGGTGTCCAGGCACAGGCCGATGCCGCTGTGCCCGACGGCGTCCCACAACTTCGCGATCGCCTCCAGGCGCCGGGCCATGGCGTGATCGCCGCCGGCGGTGTTCTCGATGAACACCGGGCAGTGCTGCTCCAACTGGTCCACGGCCTTGCGCCAGTTCTCGAAGCCGACGTCGGGGTCGTCGTTGGCGGTGGTGTGGCCGCCGTGCACGACCACGCCGCGGGCGCCCGCCTCCGCGGCCAGCGCGACGGTCTGCTGGAGCAGCTTGCGGCTCGGGATGCGGATCCGGTTGTTGGTGCTGGCGACGTTGATGATGTACGCGGCGTGCACGTAGACGGCCACGTTGGCTTGCTCGGCGGCAGCCCTCAGCGCGGCGGCGCCGCCGGGATAGGCGACGGTCGGCGCCTTCCAGCTCTGCGGATCGCCCAGGAAGATCTGGACGGCGTCGGCCCCGCGGGCCGCCGCCTCCGCGATCGGGTCTTCGTTGCCGACATGGGAGCCGATGAGCATAGCCATGGGCCCCACGCTAACGCCCGGCGCCGACAGAGCTACTCAGGCGGCCGACAGCGCACCCGGGACCGCTGAAAGCGCTCCCGGGACGGCAGTGATGGCAGTGACTACCAGAGACCGCCGTGATGGATGTGGAAGGCGAAGGCCACCGCGGCGAGCCCGATCGCGCAGACGTTCACCATCCGCTCATAGGTGGTGTCCGACGTCAGCTGCGCGTAGAGGCCGACCACGATGCCGGCCAGCGCGATCCAGCCGCCCAGGACGTGTCCGCCGGTCCAGCCGATCATCGCGGCGCCGACCACGGCCAGGGCCAGGGCGGCCACCGTCAGGGCGAGCTCGTGCGTGTGGCTGCCGATGTGGAAGCCGGGGCGCTCGCGGGGGTCCTCCGCGTAGTCCGCGGCGGTCGATCCGGGCCGGCCGGCCACCTCGGGGCCGTAGTCACCCGTACCGGGGGTCGTCTGCGTCATGCCCTGTCACCTCACTCACGTGCGCACAGCGGATCACAAACGTAATCGGACCAATACCCAGGATCGGGTGAACCGACACGGATTTCAATCCGGGCGGCTCGCCGGGGTAACCTTGACCGTTCCCCGAGTGTCAGAGCGCCGGAGTAGCGTCGCCGCAGGCGAGTTGTGACGGTGCCGGCCAGGGGAGACGCGCAAAACCCTCCTGCCACGGAGAGACCGTGGCCGCATAGTCCAAAGGAGGTGGGTTACGCACATGCGTCAGTACGAAGTCATGGTCATCCTGGACCCGGACCTCGACGAGCGTTCGATCGCCCCGGCCCTTGAGGGATTCCTCAAGGTCATCCGCGATCTGGGCGGCAGCATCGAGAAGAACGACATCTGGGGCCGCCGTCGGCTCGCCTACGAGATCAAGACCAAGAGCGGCAAGAAGGTCAGCGAGGGCATCTACGCCGTCGTCGACGTGCAGGCCACGCCGGACGCCGTCAAGGAGTTCGACCGTCAGGCGAACCTGTCCGAGACCGTCGTCCGCACCAAGGTCATCCGTCCCGACCAGCGGTAAGACACCCGCTCTCACGTTTGAGGACCTGACATGGCAGGCGAGACCGTCATCACCGTCGTCGGCAACCTGACCGACGACCCCGAGCTCCGCTTCACCCCCTCCGGTGCCGCGGTCGCGAACTTCACCGTCGCGTCCACGCCGCGCACCCTGGACAAGCAGACCAACGAGTGGAAGGACGGCGACGCGCTGTTCCTCCGCTGCTCGATCTGGCGTCAGGCCGCGGAGAACGTCGCCGAGTCGCTGACCCGCGGAATGCGGGTGATCGTCTCCGGGCGGCTGCGCCAGCGGTCTTACGAGACCAAGGAAGGCGAGAAGCGCACCGTCGTCGAACTCGACGTCGAGGAGATCGGCCCGTCGCTGAAGTACGCGACGGCGAAGGTCACCAAGGCCAACCGGCCCGGCGGCCAGGGTGGCGGCGGAGGAGGCGGTGGCGGCGGCTGGGGTGGAAACTCCGGCGGTGGCGGCGGCAACTCCGGTGGCGGAGGCGGAGGCGGCTGGGGTGGAAACTCCGGTGGCAACTCCGGCGGTGGCGGTGGCTGGGGTGGCAACTCCGGTGGCGGCGGCGGTAACTCCGGCGGCGGTGGCGGAAACTCCGGCGGCGGCAACGACCCCTGGGCATCCGGCGGCGGCGACGGCGGCTGGGGCAACGACGAGCCCCCGTTCTAAAACGCCTGCTTTCCAAGGACGCCCGCTTTCCACAAGCACCCGGCGTCCGGTCCCTCAAACGGACCCTTGAACTCGTAGTGAAGAAGTAACCAGGAGAGATCCCATGCCTAAGGCACCTCTCCGCAAGCCGAAGAAGAAGGTTTGCGGATTCTGCAAGGACAAGGTCGCATACGTCGACTACAAGGACACCACGCTGCTCCGGAAGTTCATTTCGGACCGCGGGAAGATCCGTGCTCGCCGCGTGACCGGCAACTGCACCCAGCACCAGCGCGACGTCGCCGTGGCCGTGAAGAACAGCCGTGAGATGGCGCTGCTGCCCTACACCAGCACCACCCGCTAGGAAGGGGGAGGAAACATGGCCAGCACGAAGCTCATCCTCACCCACGAGGTCGGCGGTCTCGGCGAGCCCGGCGACGTCGTCGAGGTCAAGGGCGGCTACGCCCGCAACTACCTCGTCCCGCGCGGCTACGCGATCGCGTGGACCCGCGGCGGCGAGAAGCAGATCGAGCTGATCCGCAAGGCCCGCAAGGTCCGCACGGTCCGCGACCTGGCCCACGCCACCGAGCTCAAGGGCGAGCTGGAGGGCCTGCGGGTCCGCCTGGCGACCCGGGCCGGCGAGTCCGGCCGGCTGTTCGGCGGCGTGACCGTCGCCGACGTGGCCGACGCGGTCAAGCGGGCCGGCGGCCCGGACGTGGACAAGCGGCGGATCGAGATCGGGAACCCGATCAAGACCGTCGGCTCCCACACCGTCTCGGTCCGGCTGCACCCGGAGGTGCAGGCGAAGGTGGAGATCACCGTCGTCGCCGCCTGAGAACCCTCTCCAAAGCCTTTCCGGAGGTAATCCAGAAGGCTTGTAGAAGGCTCAACGGAACTGCTTAAAGGGACTGCTCCACCGCAGATCAAATGCGGTGGAGCAGTCCCTTTTGCATTGTGTTTGCCCAGTGCGCCGGGCACCTGGTTGACTTCGCTCATGCATGCCCCTTCCCGTCGCCAGTCGCTGCTGATCCTCGGCAGCCTGGGCCTGGCCGCCGTGGCCGGTGGCGCGTACATGCTGGAGAACCACGGCGGAAACAGCGACGCCGGCACGCCCGCCGGATACGGCGGCAAGGACCGCGGCCACCACCGCGGCGGCGGCGATGTCAGCGAGGGGCTGGAGGGCGGCTCGGACGCCCAGACCGGCGAGACCGTGCCCACCCTGGCGCTGGCGCTGTCCGACGACGGCGCCTGGCGGCCGGACGCGGACGGCTACCAGGCGGTGGACGACCGCGACCAGCGGATCAAGGGCTTCGCGTCGTCGACCAGCGTGAACCTCGGGGAGTCGATCGACTTCCACGTCAGCGTGCGCCCGGCGAAGAGCTTCGTCATCAAGTTCTACCGGCTCGGGCGCACCGCCGCCGGCAAGGGCTCGGAGCTGGTCTTCACCAGCCCCCGGATCACCGGGAAGTCACAGCCGGCACCGAAGGTCGTCGAGCCGACCCGGACGGTCGTGGCGCCGTGGCAGTCCTCGTACACGCTGAACGTGCCCGCCGCGTGGCGGGGCGGTCTGTACGTCGCGACGCTGGAGAGCGAGGACAAGTACCGCAGCTGCGTGCCGTTCGTGGTGCGCGAGGACGGCAAGGCGGCGGAGCTGCTGGTGGTGCTGCCGTTCACCACGTATCAGGCCTACAACATGTACCCGGTGGACAAAGAGCTCGGGTCCAGCCTGTACAACGCCTACCTGCCCAACGGCAAGGAGGGCGGCGCCGACATCTGCTCGACCCGGGTCTCCTTCGACCGGCCGTACCACCAGGACGGGCTGCCCCGGCTGTTCGAGCTCGACCAGGCGTTCGCGCAGTGGGTCGAGGCACAGCCGTATACGATCACGTACGCGTCGAGCATCGACCTGCACGCCGGGCGGATCGACCCGACGAAGTACAAGGCGCTGGTCTTCTCAGGCCACGACGAGTACTGGTCGCCGCAGATGCGCAGCGTTCTGCAGACCGCGTTTACTAGGGGTGTCAGTGCCGCCTTCATGGCGGCGAACAACCTCTACTGGAACATCCGGCTGGACGCCTCCGAGGCCGGTTCGGAGCACCGGCAGGTGACCTGCTACAAGCGGCACCCGGATCCGGCGGCGAACGCCGGGGTGGCGCGGACCGTGCTGTGGCGCGACCTGGGCGCGCCCGAACAGCAGGTGCTGGGGTCGATGTACACGGCGATCATCACCGACCCCAAGCCGCGGCCGCTGGTGGTGTCGACGACGACGCACTGGTTCTGGGCCGGGACCGGGCTGACGGAGGGGCAGCAGATCCCGCACCTGGTGGCCGGGGAGGCGGACAAGGTGTTCCCGCACGTGAAGGGCGGGCCGACGCCGACGATCCTGGCGCAGTCGCCGTTCACGGCGGCGGGGGACGGGAACAAGCCGGTCACGGACACGCAGCAGACGGTGCTGTGTCAGTACCCGTCGGGGGCGTGGGTGTTCGACGCCGGGACGTTCCACTGGAACCACGGGTTGTCCACACCCGGGTTCGTGGACCAGCGGATCCAGCGGGCGACGCGGAACCTGTTGGATCGGATGACGGGGAAGGCGACGGCTTAGCGGGGGTCGCCGCTTAGCGGGGGTCGCCGCTTAGCGGGGTTGTCCCCAGGTTTTCCCGCTGTCCCCAGGCGGTCCCGCACTGTCCCCGGGCGGTCCCGGAGAGCGCTGCGTCTAGCAAAGCTCCGGGGGTCCAGCAAGATTCTTCCAGGAAAATTTTTCTCCACAGCCGGTGGACGAATCAGCGACGCTCCCGTGCACGTCAGGGCTTCACGATCAGTCGTTGGTCGCATTATTCACAGGGACCTTCCACACTCTGTCCCCAGGTACATCGGCGTGTCTCCACAGCTTTCCCCCGCTTATCCACAGGTTATCCACAGGGGGTGTGGACGGCCGCCTCGACCGGCGGGGTCCGGTTCCGTACCGTGGAGGCTACGAGCCTGTCGGACCCGTCCCGTACAAAGAGAGACGAGGGTTTCGCGGGAGTGGCAACGCGGGCAAGGGAGGCGGGACATGAGCATCGACGACCTCCCGTACACCGCCGACGAGGCCTACCAGGGCGGCTTCGAACGGACCCCGCCGCAGGACATCCCGGCGGAGCAGTCGGTGCTGGGCGGCATGCTGCTGTCCAAGGACGCCATCGCCGAGGTCATCGAGGTCATCAAGGCCGTCGACTTCTACAAGCCGGCCCACGAGGCGGTCTTCGGCGCCATCCTCGAACTCTACGGCCGAGGCGAGCCGGCCGACCCGGTCACCGTCGCGGCCCTGCTCACCAAGAAGGGCGACATCAACCGCATCGGCGGCGCGCCCTATCTGCACACCCTGATCAACTCGGTCCCCACCGCCGCCAACGCCGGCTACTACGCCGAGATCGTCAAGGAACGCGCGGTCCTGCGCCGCCTGGTCGAGGCGGGCACCCGCATCGTCCAGATGGGCTACAGCACCGACGGCAGCGACGTGGAGCAGATCGTCGACGCCGCCCAGCAGGAGATGTACAACGTCACCGACGCCCGCACCAGCGAGGACTTCGTCCCCCTGGCCGACGCCATGGAGGGCGCGCTCGACGAGATCGAGTCCATCTCCAACCGCTCGGGGCAGATGACCGGCGTCCCCACCGGCTTCCACGACCTCGACGCCCTCACCAACGGGCTGCACCCGGGCCAGATGGTCATCATCGCGGCGCGTCCGGCCATCGGGAAGTCGACGCTGGGACTGGACCTCGCCCGCAGCTGCTCCATCAAGAACGGCCTGAGCTGCGTCATCTTCTCCCTCGAAATGGGCCGCAACGAGATCATCATGCGCCTGCTCTCCGCCGAGGCCCGCGTCGCCCTGCACCACATGCGCAGCGGCACGATGACCGACGAGGACTGGGCCCGCCTGGCCCGCCGCATGGGCCCGGTGTCCGAGGCACCGCTGTTCATCGACGACTCGCCGAACATGTCCATGATGGAGATCCGGGCCAAGGCGCGGCGGCTGAAGCAGCGCCACGACCTGCAGCTGGTGATCATCGACTACATGCAGCTGATGCAGCACAGCAGCAGCAACTCCAAGCGGCCCGACAACCGCCAGCAGGAGGTCTCGGAGATCTCCCGGTCCCTGAAGCTCCTGGCCAAGGAACTCGAAGTCCCGGTCATCGCCATCAGCCAGCTGAACCGAGGCCCCGAACAGCGCACCGACAAGCGCCCGATGATGAGCGACCTGCGCGAGTCCGGCTCCCTGGAGCAGGACGCGGACGTCATCATCCTGCTGCACCGCGAGGACGCCTACGAGCGCGAGTCGCCGCGTGCCGGTGAGGCGGACCTGATCGTGGCCAAGCACCGTAACGGGCCGACGGCGAACATCACGGTGGCTTTCCAGGGTCATTACTCGCGGTTTGTGGATATGGCGCAGAGCTAGGGTTCCAGCGAGACGGGCACCGGGCTCGGGTGTGCAACCACCATCAGGCGATAAGCAGGCAGCTGCCAAAGACCGCTTCGTCGAGACCGACCAAGTCCCGGTTGCGTTCGGCCCATCGGCCTGACGCCAGGTCCGCGCGCAGGGTGTGCACTGCGCGCTGTTCGGCGGCGGGGCCGACGCGGGACCAGACCGACATGCCAGCGCGGACCTGGTCGTCGAGGTAGGCCTCGGGGCGGCGCCAGTAGGCCTCGTAGAAGCCGTCGGTGCAGTCCCAGGGGATGGGGACTGGTTCGGGGCGGGCGGCGATCGCGGCGGCCAGGTCGGTCAGGGGAGGGCGGCCGGTCCAGAGGGCGGCGTGTTCGGGCAGGTAGTCGCGGGTCAGCCAGAAGCGGTCGGGGTCGCTGGCGTCGTGGGTGAACACCACCACGCGGTGTGCGACGCGGCGCAGCTCGCGGAGGCCGGCGATGGGGTCCTGCCAGTGGTCGATGGTGGCGAGGGCCATGGCGGCGTCGAAGGACTGGTCCTCGAACGGGAGGCTCTCGGCGCTGGCGGCCACGCATGGCGCCGCGCCGGGCGGACGCTGGGCCCGCATGATCGCCGAGGGTTCCACCGCGGTGACGTCGCGGTCGGAGGGCTCGTAGGATCCGGTGCCGGCCCCGACGTTCAGTACAGTCCGGGCATCGCCGAGCGCCGCCCAGATCTGCGCGGCGATCCGTGCGTCGGTGCGGCGCGTCGCCGTGTAGGCCGCGCCGATCGTGTCGTACAGCTGCCCGTCTGGCATCAGGCCTCCGTCTCCGGCAACAGATGCCGCCATTCGCCTTCGGCAGAGCACGGGTGCCGTGCGGAATGCAAATCAGGGTACCGCGATGGTGCTTCGAAGCCTTGAGCGACGGCCCCGAGGTGGAGTTTCGGGGCCGTCGCGTCACACCGTCGCCAGGGCCTCGGTCGGCGGCAGCCGCGAGGCGCGCACCGCCGGATGGACCCCGGCGAGCACGCCGACCACCAGCGCCGCGCCGACGCCGCCGAGTACGGAGCCGACGGGGATCACCGCGGGCCAGTTGCGGGACATCGCGTAGCCGGCGGTTCCGAGGACGCCCACCGCCGCGCCGGCCAGGCCGCCGAGCAGGCACAGCAGCACGGATTCGGTGAGGAACTGGCCGCGGATCTGGCGGCGGGTGGCGCCGAGGGCTCGGCGCAGGCCGATCTCCCTTCGGCGTTCGAGCACTGACACGATCATTGTGTTGGCCACGCCGACCGCGCCCACCAGCAGCGCCACGCCGGCCAGGCCGAGGAACAGCCCCGACAGCGCGGTCTCGGTCAGCTGCTTGGCCGCGAGGGCGGCGGAGGGCTGGCTGACCACGATCTGGCCCGGGTTCTGCGGGTAGACCGTCGCGGCGAGCACGGATTGCACCGCGTAGATCTGGGATTCCCGGACTCGGGCGTAGAGCTGCGTCGGGTGCTCGTCGAAGCTCAGGTAGTGGCGCGCCGCGTCCCAGCCGACGAGGACGGACTGCTGCACCTCGGGCGCCAGGGGGCTGGCCGTGAGGATGCCGATCACGGTGAAGGCCTGGGAGCCGATCCAGATCTGCGGGGCGGGCTGGCCCGGCGGGAGCGTGGTGATGCCCAGCCAGGTGGCGGCCACGGAGCCGAGGACGACGGTCGGGAACGCCTCGTCCGACGCGGTGAGGTACTGCCCGGCGGCGAGATGGGCGCCGATCACCGCGGGGAGGTCGTAGCCCTCGGCGGCCAGGACGGTGACGCCGGAGCCGTCCTTGGCCGGGATGGCCTGCGAGCGCCGCACCTCGGCCCCGGTGTTGGCGACCTCGCTGACCTTCTCGACCGGCGGAATCCTGGCGACCATCGCCCCGGCCGACTTCAGCACCGGCGGCAGGGTCTGGGTGTCCTGGTCGAGGACGGCCTGGGCGCTGAGCAGGTTCGTGCCGAGCGCGGAGAGCTGGTCGGTGAGGGCGCGCTGCGAGGACGCCGGGATGCCGACGACCATGATCACGGTGGCGATGCCGATCGAGATGCCGAGGGAGGACAGGACGGCCCGCAGCTTGCGGGTGCGGGGGCCGAGGAGTCCCAGAAGGAGGATGTCGGCGGGGTTGAGGCGGACGGTGCGGCGGGAGGGGTGGGGGGAGCGCAGGGCTCTGGTGGAGCGGCGGGCACGCGCGGAGGCGGCGGCGCGCTGGGCAACAGCAGAGTGGTCGGCATCGCGGGCGGCAGGCCCGGAGGCGGCGGCACGCTCGGCAGCAGCAGAGCGGTCGGCACCGCGGGCAGCAAGCCCAGAGGCGGCGGCACGCTCGGCAGCAGCAGAGTCGTCGGCACCGCGGGCAGCAAGCCCAGAGGCGGCGGCGCGCTCGGCAACAGCAGAGTGGCCGGGACCTCGGGCAGCAAGCCCGAAGGCGGCGGCGCGCTCGGCAGCAGCAGAGCGGTCGGCACCGCTGGCGCCACGCTCGGAGGCGGCGGCACGCCCGGCAACAGCAGAGTCGTCGACATCGCGGGCGCCAAGCCCGGAGGCGGCATCGCGTTCGGACAAAGCACCGCGAGCGGTGTCGGAGCCCTCTCCATCGAAGCGCGTCACGTGCTCACCCCCAGCTCCGCGGCGACCGGCGTGCCGAGCGCCTCGTCCGCCGTGATGCGGCCGTCCAGGATCTCCACTCGGCGGGGTAGGGCGGCGGCGATCTGGCGGTCGTGGGTGATCAGCGCGATCGTGGTGCCCGCTTGGTTGAGCGTGTGGAGCAGCTGGAGGATCGCGCGGCCGTTGGCGGTGTCCAGGGCGCCGGTCGGCTCGTCGGCGAGGACCAGGGCCGGGTCGTTGACCAGGGCGCGGGCGATGGCGACGCGCTGTTTCTCGCCGCCGGACAGTTGGTGCGGCTTGTGGTCGCGGCGGTGCGCGAGGCCGACCTTGTCCAGGGCGGTTTCGGCGAGGGCGGTGCGCGATCGGCGGGGTACGCCGGCGTAGAGCAGGCCGGTCGCGACGTTCTGGGCGGCGCTGAGTCCTTCGATGAGCTGGAACTGCTGGAACACGAATCCGATCTCTCTGGCGCGTAGGGCGGACAGCTCCCGGTCGTTCAGCGTCGCCACGTCCTGATCCCGGACGGACACGGTCCCGCTGGAGGGCCGGTCCAGGGTGCCCATCAGGTTCAGCAGCGTGGACTTGCCGGAGCCGGAGGGCCCGACGATCGCGAGCAGTTCGCCGGGCTCGATGGTGAGGCAGGCGTCGTCCAGGGCCCGCACGCCGCCGGCATAGTCCTTGGTGGCGTGATCCAGTCTCAGCACCGCGCTCACGAGACCGTCACGACCTTCAGCCCCTCGGCGATCCCCTGCCCGGAGATCTGCACGAGCCCGTTCGCGAACAGGCCGGTCTGCACCCCGACGAGCATGCTCGTCTGGCCGGTCCCGGCGACCACCTGCACCGCGTAGCCGCCGCCCTGGACCGCGACCAATGCCTCGACCGGCACAGCCAGCACATTCTTCACAGAGCCCGTGGTCACGGTGACCCCGACCGAGCCGGAGTCCATCCCGGACAACACCGACTGGTCGGCGATGTCGACAGTCATCGACGGTCCGGACGCGCCACCACCGCTGCCGCCGCCGCTGCCCCCGGAAGCATTGGAACCAGCCGCAGCCGCCGCGCCGGGCGAGCTCAGCGCCGAAACAGTGCCCGTGGTCTGCTTGCTGTCGGGCAGCGAGAGCGAGACCTTCAGCCCGCGGGTCAGGACGCTGGTATCGATCTGCCGCGGATCGGCGGCAGCCGTGACATGCTTCGTCGTCGAGCTCAGACTCAGCAGATCCGCCGTGGCCGACGCCCCGAGTTGGGCGTCGAGCGAGCTGACACGGACCGGCGCCGGCAGCACGGCGAGGTCGCCGATCGCCAACGTACCGTTCGCCGTGAGCCCCTTGCGCTGCTGCCACTTCTTGAGCGCGACCTCGGTGCCCGAGGTGTACGCGTCGCCGCCCGGCGCAACTCCATACCCGAGAGAGCGCAGATTCGCGTTGACCTCGGCGATGTCCGGCCCAGGCGTGGCCTGTGCATTGATCGCGCGGTAGAGCGGCGTGGCGCCGAGAAAGAGGACCACCGGCTGTGCGTCGACGCCGTACAGCGTCTGGCCCTGGCCCACGACCGCGCCGACGGCAGGCAGCCAGGTGACTGTGCCGCTCTTGCGGCCGGTGTAGGGCGTGGCGGTGCCATACCCGAGGGTGCCCTGGAGGGTGACGCTCGTGCTCAGGTCGGTGCGGGTGATGGTGGTCGTCTGCGGCGCGGCAGGCTTGGCTTCAGGCGGAGCCGCGGGATGGAAGCGCAACATGTAGACCGCTGTGACGGCGACCGCGGACACGACCACGGCGACGAGCACGGCGAGGAACCACTTACGCACCTCAGCTGCCGAGCCCTTGAGCGGCGACCTGCTTCTCGCAGCCCGGCATGTCCTGCAAGCCCAGGTTGATCGACTGGGAGTCGTTGTTGGGCCCGCCAAAGGACACTGTGTACTGGCCGCCTTGCGGGGAGTCTGCCGAGACGTACTGGACGCCCTTGTCGCGCAGGCACTGCACGAGCGCGTGCACGAACTCGGCAGCCTTGGGGTTGCTGGCGTCGAGCTGCCACGGCGGCAGCGGGTCCTCGGAGACGCAGGCGTTCTCCGCCTTCACCCTGGCGGCCTGGTCCTGAACGTTTGTCCGTTTGCTGTAGCCGTTCGCCGCCATGCACTGGTTGTAACGCACGTAGAGCTCGCTGATCTGCGTGTTGGTCATGTCGAGGGTGATACGCGGCCGTGCGGCGGTGGCAGAGCTCATCGTCCCCGCCGAAGGGCTCGCGTTCGCACTCGCGCTCGCCGAGCTGGAGGTGGCGACAACCGCCGGCAGCGACGGAACTTGGGCCTGAGGCTGCCTGCCCGCAGTGGACGAGCACGCGGCAAGAGCCAGCGCGCATGCGGCCACCACGCCGCCGGCGACAGGAGGGGAAGACCAGGTATGGGTTTTCACAACGCACGAGCCTGCCGAGCAAATGCGAAGAACTTGTGCGAACGCTATGCGGGTTCCTTCGCCGACGGCAACCGGATGGTGAACGTCGCCCCGGTCCCCGGCGTGCTGCTCACACTGACTTCACCCCCATGTGCCTCAACAAGTTGGCGCACGATGGCCAATCCCAATCCGCTCCCGCCGGTGCGGCGGTTGCGCGACTTGTCCGCGCGCCAGAAGCGGTCGAAGACAGAGGACAGATCCTCTGCGGCGATTCCGGGCCCTGTGTCGATCACCTCTATGCGGACAGCTTCGCCGGCCTGCTCAGCGCGGATCGTGATCCGCCCTTCGGGTGGAGTATGCCGCTCGGCGTTGGCCACGAGGTTCCCGACGGCCTGCCGCAGCCGCATCGGGTCCGCCACGACCAGCAGGTCCGGCGGCACCTCGACGATCGCGCGTCCGCCGCCCGCCGCGGCGATGTGCCGGAGCAGTCCGCCGAGGTCGAGCTCCACCGGCTCCAGCCGCAGCTGCCCGGCGTCGGCGAGGGCGAGGTCCCGTAGGTCGTCGACCAGATGCTGGAGCAGCAGGGTCTCTTCCAGAAGCGACGAGACCAGGTCGGTGTCGAGCTCGGCCACGCCGTCGTCGGCCGCGATCAGCCAGCCCTTGATCGTGCTCAGCGGCGTGCGCAGCTCGTGGGAGATGTCGTTGACCAGCGCCTTGCGCTGCCGGTCGGTGCGGGCGACGTGCTCGGCCATCTCGTTGAAGGCCGCGGTCAGTTCGCCGATCTCCCAGCGGGCGCTGGTCGTGGCGCGGGCCGTGCCGTCGCCGGCGCGCATGCGGCGCGTCGCCTCGGTGAGTGCGCGGACCGGCCGGATCACGCGGTTCGCCAACAGCATGGCGACGCCGACCGTGAGCAGGGCGACGAGGGTGGCGACCCCGGCGATGCGCCAGCTGTCGGCCGACGACAGGCCGACGGTCGCCTGGCCGTTGGCCTTGCCGAGGGGCATGGCTTCCATGAACGCGGCGGGTGCGACGTACGGCCGCAGTTGGAGGCGTCGGGCGTTGAGCAGGCAGGTGCGGTCCTGGGCTTCAGCGGCCGGAGGCGCGATGACAGTGACCTCGCCCGCGCCGGTCAAGGCCAGCTTCATCCGGGCGGCGGTGACACAGCTCTTCATCGACGCGCCGAGCTGGTCGAGCGCCGCTTGCTCGGTCGCGGTGGGCCTGATCGAGGGGGAGTCCTCGAACCCGACGTAGCCGCCGCCCTCGCCCAGGATGGCGCGGCAGGACTCGGGGGCGCCGGCCAGCGGGACACGCAGGTAAGGGCGGCCGCTGGGGACTTCGGCGACGCCGTCGTCCAGGCCGTTGTAGCGCAGGCAGCCCGCTCCCTTCTCGACGAGCGCCTCCAGATCGGAGTGCTCCTGCGTGGTGAGCAGGAAGGGGCTGGTGACTTTGGGATCGATGCCGTCCGGGAACTGGGTCGAGGCGAGCTGGTTGTCGACGGTCAGCGGATCGATCGCGACCAACGGCTCCGCGCCGGGCGAGTCGGACGCCGAGGCGGGCGAGCTCTCGATCGGCCGGCCGCCGTCCGGGGTGACGACGATGCGGACTCCCAGTTCCTGCGACACGCCGGCGAGGACCGGGCCGACGGTGGACCAGTTCGTGTGCGTGGCCGCGTAGTCGACCACCGCTTCGTAGACCAGGGGATACGCCTGGCGGACGGTGTTCTCCTGCTGCGCGATGGAGGTGGTCGCGCCCTGGACCGAGAGCCAGGCCGTCGCGGCGACCGCACCGGCCGCGACCAGGATCGTGCCGGCCAGGAGCCTGGTTCGCAGGCCGTACTTAGGCATCGGCGGAGTCGGCGGCGGTCGCGTCGGTCATGTCAGTCACGTCGGTCACGTCAGTCATGCGGTAGCCGACGCCGTAGACCGTTTGCAGGAACACGGGATTGCGCGGATCGGCCTCGATCTTGCGACGCAGGTTCTTCACGTGCGCGTCGGCGGTCCGCTCGGTGACGAAGCTGTCGGGCTCGTGCGCCCGGTCGAGGAGCTGGCGCCGGCTGAAGACCCGGCCGGGGCTGGACATCAGGGTTTCGAGGAGGCGGAATTCCGCCGGCGTGCACTCGATTCTGGCGCCGCCGAGCCGGACTTCGTGGCGGACCTGGTCGAGCGTCAGCGGCCCGACGCGCAACGGAAGGACGACTGAGCCGGCCGAGCCGACCGTGCCGACCGAGTTGCTGGAGGCCTGCGCGCGCCGCAGCAGCGAGCGCACGCGGGCCATCAGCTCGCGCGGGTCGTAGGGCTTGGTGAGGTAGTCGTCGGCGCCGAGGTCGAAGCCGGCCAGCTTGTCCTCGGCCGCCGACCGGGCCGTCACCACGAGGATCGGCACGTCGTAGTCGCGCCGCAGGACGCGCAGCACGTCGAGGCCGTCGAGCTCGGGCATCATCACGTCGAGGATCAGCAGATCGGGGCGCCTGCTGCGCACCTGGTCGATTGCCGCGCGGCCGTCGGCGACCACGAGGACCGCGTGGTCCTCGCGCGTCAGGTAGCGGCGAACCAGCTCAGCCTGCTTCGCATCGTCCTCGGCGACCAGTACGAACGAACCCACGGCGTGAGACCCTACGCCGTCGTCGTCACGGAGCCGGCTCCTCACGTTGAGGCGGGCACCAACAGCAGCTTGCCGCGAGCGCGTCCGGACTGGCTGATCTCCAGCGCCGTGCGCCACTGTCCGAGCGGGAAGGTGCCGGCGATCGGGACGCTGAACGCCCCGTCGGCGGCCAGCTTCGCGAACTCGGGGAAGTGGCCGTAGCGCTCTTCGTCGGCGAACGTCGCAGGGTCCTCATGGAAGCTGTCGCGCACTCCGGCTTCTGCCGCGCCGGCCAGGTCGGAGCAGGTCAGGACGCGCCGGGGATCGCCGCCGGCGATACGGACGAGATCGGGAAGCACCCCGTTCGCGGGCGCGGTGTCGAAGACGATGTCCACCGGCGTGTCTATCAGGGCTTTGACCCGCTCGACGAGGCCGTCGCCGTAGGGCGTGACCGTGGCGCCGAGGTCCGTCAGTCGGGCGGCGTACGTCTCGCCGGCGGTGGCTATGACGCGAAGGCCGCGGATGAGCGCGATCTGCACCGCCGCGTAGCCGATCGTGGTCCCGGCGCCGTTGACCAGCAGCGTGGCGCCCGGCGTCAGGCCGAGCCGGGCCAGGTGCCAGTACGCGGTGCTCAGCGCCATCGGGAGCGCGGCCGCCTGGATCGGGTCCAGACCCTCGGGGACGGCGAACCAGTGGTCCATCACCGCGTGGTCCGCCGCGCCGGCGCTGGGCTGCCCGGCGTAGTCGGCGGTACCGAACACGAGGTCGCCGACCGCGACGTCCGTGACGCCGGCGCCGACCGCTTCGACGGTTCCCGCGACGTCGCAGCCGACGCCGCGGGGCAGTTCGCCGGCGAACAGGCCGCGGCACAGAGCCCAGTCGGCGGGGGCCAGGCCGCAGGCGTGCACGGCCACTCGGATGCGGCCCGGGCCCGGCTCGGGAATCGGGGCGGTGTCCAGGCTCAGCACGTCGGAGGGCTCGCCGTACTCGTGGAAGCGCACCGTGCGCATGGTGTCGGGCGCCGGGGTGGTGTGGTCAGCCATGGGATCTCCAGATCGGGCGCTGAAGCAGCGGCAGAGAAACAGCAGAGAAGCGAAACGGAACATGCTCCGTTTCGGCTCCGGCCTATACTAACCCGATGACCGCCAAAAATGGAACGCGATCCGTTTAGCCATGGACACCGCCCCGACCTCCCCCGCTCAGCAGCAGCTGCGCTCCGACGCGCTGCGCAACCGCGAGAGCGTGCTCGCCGCCGCCACGCGCGCGTTCGCCACGGCGGAGGCCGAGCCGTCCATGCGCGAGATCGCCCGCCAGGCCGGCGTCGGGGTCGCCACGGTCTACCGCCACTTCCCGACCAGGGAGGCTCTGGTCGACGCGGTCTACCGGGATCAGGTGGTGCGGCTGACCGCCGGCGCGCACGACCTGCTCGGCGCGCACCCGCCGGCGCGCGCGCTGCGCCTGTGGATGGACCTGTTCGCCGACTGGCTGGCCACCAAGCGCGGGATGACTGACACCCTGCTCGCCATGGTCGACTCCGGGGAGATCTCCCTGGCGCACACCCGCGGCGAGCTGTTGTCGGCCGTCGCCGCCATCCTCGACGCCGGGGTCGCGGCCGGCGAGATCCGGGCCGACACCAGCCCCGAGGACATCAGCGCCGCCGTGCTCGGCATCCTCGCCGTGTCCGCCGAACGCGGGAATGCCGCGCAGGCGCAGCGATTGCTCGACGTGCTGATGGACGGACTCCGGCCGCAGCCGTCCGCGTGAGGCGAAAGAACCGGAAAGAAGCGGCGCGGCCGGAGAACCCGAAACAGCCGGGCGTCACAATCCGAACTTGGCACGCGCCTCGGGCGTCACCGGCGTGAAGAAGTTCACCAGGTTGCCGTCGGGGTCGCGGACCAGCAGGGAGCGGTTGCCCCAGGGCATGGTCTTCGGCTCGCCGACGACGTCGGACTCGGGGATCCAGGTGGCGAGTTCCTGCCAGCGGGCGTCGACGTCGTCCACCAGGAATTCGAGGATCACGCTGCGGTTGGCGGCCGGCGTGGCGCTGCCGGCGGCGAACAGCGGGACGGTGTTGGTGCTGCCGATGGCGAGAGTCGCGCCAGCAGGACCGGCGAGCTCGACGAAGTCGGGGGTGAACCAGGTGGCGGCGAGAGTGGTGGCCTTCTCGTAGAAGGCGACCAGGGTCGTGATGTCGGCGGTGATGACGCGGGTCGATGCGAAGTTCATGATCTTCTCCTTGCGAGTCGTTGCACTCGCACCGTACGGCCGATACCGGACAGAATCGGTCCGGTATCCGCGCTAGTTTGGGAAGCGTGAACCGACCGGTCGGGCGCGTGCTGACGCTGCTGGAGCTGTTGCAGTCCGGCGGCGTGCGTCCGGCGGCCGAACTCGCGGACCGGCTCGGCGTCGACATACGGACCGTGCGCCGCTACGTGGACCACCTGCTGGATCTGGACATTCCCGTCGAGTCGGTACGAGGCCGTTACGGCGGCTATCGGCTCGCTCGCGGCGCACGGCTGCCGCCGCTGATGTTGGGCGACGACGAGGCGCTGGCGGTGCTGCTGGGCCTGCTCTCGGGGCGACGCAGCGGACTGACGGCGACGCTGGGACCGGCCGGCGAGACGGCGGCTGCCAAGATCCGGCGGGTGCTGCCCGCGCGGCTGGCCGACCGGCTGGACAGCGTGCTCGAAAGCATCGCGTTCACCGGCGAGGAACCCGATCAGAGCGATGCTCCGGATGCCACCGTGCTGCTCACGATCGCTGATGCCGTCGCCAATCGGCGGCCGATCGCGATCGCCTACGGCGAGCGCACAGACCGGACCGTGCGTCCTTATGCCATCGTGAGCCACGAGAAGCGCTGGTATGTCAGGGCCCTGGATCCGGCGATCGGCGAGGAGCGCACCTTTCGCCTGGACCGGATCGACGCCGTCCGGACGCTGCCCGGCACCTTCGAACCGCCCGCCGATGATCCGGTGCGCAGCCTCGTCGAAGGATTCGCCACGGCGGAGTACCGCCACGAGGTCGCGGTTCGAGTTCAGGGCAGCGTCGAGCAGATCCGGACGCGGTTCCCGGCCAGCGTCGCGACCCTCCAGCCGCTCGCCGAGGAGGGCCGCCCGGGATGGCACCGCCTCGCCGTCCGCGCCGAACGCCTCGACTGGCTCCCGCCGACGTTGGCGGCGCTCGACCTCCCCTTCGAGATCGAGCGTCCGACCGAGCTCCGCGATCTTGTCCTGGCGCTCGCCGAACGCCTCGCGTCAAGAGCGCGCGGGGGCGCCTGAGAATTCAGATCAAGGCCGCCACCTGCCACTAACCCCGCAGCTTGGACCATCGCCCCGACAGAATCCACCGCGCCCCGCTACTGTCGACACGTGACTTCTGCGTTCAGCGATGCCTTCCTCCGTATGGCGGAGCCCCACGCGGCCTGGGGCATGCGCCAGATCGAGGAGTTCAACGAGTTCCTGCCGATCGGGCCGTGGACGGTGAACCTGGACGAGCGCCGGTACCGGCAGTCCGGGCGGGAGCTGCGGATCAGCGTGCTCGGCAGCTTCGACACCTCGGAGGGCTCCTGGCTGTGGGGCTGGGCCAACCCCGGGTTCGGCAAACTGCCGGTGGTGGCCGCCGCCGAGGCGCTGCGGGCGTTCGGACAGGAGCACGGCGTTCCGGAGTTCGCCGAGGAGCTGGTGGACCTGTCGGGCTTCGAAGACCCCCGGTACGCCGCGGAGATGCTGGCGTTCGGGGCGATGGGGGTGCTCCGCGCCGACGGCTACATCGGCGTGCAGGCCAACGAGACCGGGCGGCTGTACATGGTGCCGGACGACCCGCAGGTGCCGGTGGCCGTGCCCGATCCGATAGCGCTGCCCCGACTGCTGATGCAGGGGGCGCAGTTCTTCAACCGCTCGGCGTACGAGGTGGTCGCCGGCTACTTCCACCACTTCGGCATCCCGTGGCGGCAGGAGGGCGACACGATCAGCGCCGAGCTGCCCGGCGGGGCGACCGCGTCGGTGCAGTTCGACCAGCAGGGCCGGGTCAGCGCGGTCTCGATGGGATCGGTGACCAAGGAGTCGCTGGGGAACCACGCCGCCGGCTGAGCGGTGCGGCACCGGCGCCCGGCCGGGTGGCCGGACGCCGACGTCGACGCCGACGTCGCTCCGGTCACGCGGCGACCACCGCCGGGGCCGCGGGCTCTGACGCTGACGGTGCTGACCCGGACGCGGACTCACCAACCAGGTGCCGAGCGAAGAACCGGACGGCGCTGTCCGCCTCGAACCGCGGCAACTCCTTGTGCCGCCCCGCGTTGGCGTGCAACGTCTTCTCCGTCGAGGCGAAGGCGTCGAACAGCGCCAGGCCGGCCGAGCGCGGGATGTGCTCGTCGTCCCACTGCAGGTCGAACTCGATCGGGATCGTGATCCGCCGCGCCGGCTCGACCAAAAAGTCGGGCCAGTGCTGGCCGAACACGGCGGCCGTGATCCGGGGTTCGGAGGCGACTAGCGGGACGCCGGTCGCCGTGCCCATGTTGATTCCCCAGTAGCCGACCGGTCCTTCGGCACCGATCTCGGGCAGTTCCTGGAGCGCGTCAAGGGTCATCCGCCATTCCGGCACGGCCTGCTCGGCCAGATAAGCGTTGTAGCGCACGATGATCGGGCCCTCCGGCTCGCCGGCGTCGCGCGCCGCGAACATCGCGTCGAGCTCGCGCTCGTCGTGCTCGGTCCGCGGCCGGTCGCCGTGGCCGGGCGCGTCGATCGCGGCGACGTGGAACCCGCAGCCGAGCACCAGGCGGCGCGCACGCCCCGCACTGGCCGGCGCCTTCTTGTCGATTCCGCCGCCGTGGCCGATCAGGACCAGGGGCGCGCGGTCGGGACGGGAGTCCGGCGACCACAGGACACCGGGGACGTCGCCCACGGTGAAGTCGCGTTCGCGGACGCCGTCCGCGCAGAGATCACTGGTGAAAAGAAGTGAGGAAGACATGGCAGTCACCTTTCGGGAGCACTGAAATCCGGTGCTCCCGACGACCGCTGTGTCAGTCGCCTGCCCGTGACAGCACGGGGAGCACCCACGTCGATACCGCCTTCATGGGTCTCACCTCCTTCGCTTCGGTCACGGCGTACGCAAGGTAGCCGTCCGCTTCGGCAGCGCGCAACAGGGTTTTACTTCTTGTCCGCCACGTCGCACGACGCCGCCAGCGCCGCCATCCACTCCCGCGCGGCCTGCCGCACCTCGGTGCTGAGCCCGGCTTCCAGTTCCTCCTCGCGGCGCCGCACGGCCGGCCGCGCCTTGGCGAACATCTCCAGGCCCGCCTCGGTCGCGTGCAGCTGGTGCGCACGCCGGTCCGTCGGGTGCGGGGAGCGCTCGACCAGGCCCCGGGCTTCCAGGCCGGCGACCATCTCGTTCGCGGACTGCCGGGTGCTGCCGCACAGCCGGGCCACCTCGGCGATGCTCAGGCCCGGGGACCCGTCGAGCATGATCAGGGTCGCGAACTGCGGGACGGTCAGGCCGAACTCGGTCAGCTCGTCCTCGATCGCGGCACGCATGCCGAGCCAGACGTGGCGGACGGCGAAGCTGACGACGCCGTCGTCACCGAACTTGTCGGACTGGGGCATTCCGGGACACCTCGCCTCTCACGGTCGCAGAAGACAGCACGGGAACAATTGACAGGTACCTGACGAGTTTGCCAGGCTGATATCCGACAGGTACCTGTCGATCATACCGCGCGTCCCCGGCGGCCTGCGAGCCGCCGTGGGGCGTTCCGAACCTGCTCATTCCGCGATCCTGGGGGGTCGTCCAGCCATGTCCACAAGCAGCCCGCCGTCCGGCCGACGGCAGCGTCTGATCCTGACCGTCCTGATCTTCGCGCAGCTCCTGATCTGGATCGACGGCACCGTCCTGTCCACCGCCTACGAGACCCTGGCCGATCCGGTGAAGGGCCTGGGCGCCACGCCCGACCAGCTCCAGTGGGCCACCGGCTCCTACACGCTGGTACTGGCCACCGTCACCTTCACCGGCGGCGCCCTCGGCGACCGCTTCGGCCATCGCAACACCCTGCTGACCGGGATGGCGCTGTTCGGCCTGGCCTCGGTCTTCGCCGCCTATTCGCACAGCACCGGCGAACTCATCGCGGCCCGCGCCGTCATGGGCCTCGGCGCCGCGCTGCTGATCCCGGCGACGCTGGCGGTGATCAGCTTCACCTATCCGCCCGCGCAGCGCCCGCAGGCCTTCGGCGTGCTCAGCAGCTTCGCCGGGGTCGGCATCGCCGCCGGCCCGGTGCTGGCCGGACTGATGCTGGCGAACTTCTGGTGGGGGTCGGTGTTCCTGATCAACGTGCCAGTGGTGCTGGTCGGCCTGGTCGCGATCGCCCGCACGGTGCCGAACTTCCAGCCGCCGCAGAAGCGCGGGCTCGACTTCCCCGGCCTGGTGCTGTCCACGGCCGGCCTGGGCCTGCTCTCCTACGGCCTGATCCGCGCCGGCCAGGACGGCACGGTCACCGAGCCGCAGGTGTGGAGCACCGTCGTGGCCGGCCTGATCGTCACCGCGGTGTTCGTGTACGTGGAGCTGCGCCGCAAGTACCCGAGCTTCGACCCCCGGCTGTTCCGGCTGCGCCAGTTCGCCGCCGGAAACGTCACGCTGACGCTGCTGTTCCTGGCGCTGAGCGCGAGCGGCTTCTACTTCGCGTTCTACCTCCAGGGCGCACGCGGCTACTCGGCCCTGCGCGCCAGCCTGATCGGCATCCCCGGCGCGCTCGGCGTCGTGATCGGCGGTCCGCTCGCGGCCCGGCTGGCGCGCCGCACCTCGGTGCGCCGGGTGGCCGGCACCGCGCTGGTGGTCTCCACGATCACGCTGGCGGTGTTCTCCCGCGTCGGCCTGACGATGCCGATCCCCGGCTACATCGCGATCGCCATCGTCCAGGCCACCGCGATCGGCATGACGATCGCCCCGCTGACCGGCGCGATCCTCGGCTCGCTGCCGCTGACCCAGGCCGGCGCGGGCAGCGCGGTGAACGCGACGATGCGGCAGACCGGCAGCGTGCTGGGCATCGCGTTGGGCGGCACGATCCTGTCGATCGGCTACCGGCACGCGATCGGCGGTTCGGTCGCTGGGCTGCCCGCGCCCTTGAAGCAGCAGGCTGAGACATCGGCCGAGATGGCGCGGAACGTGGCCCGGCACAACGGGATTCCCGGGCTCGTGCACCAGGCGGACCTCGCCTTCGTGCACGCGATGCACACCGGGATGGTGTGGTCCGCGGCGGCCACGGGGATCGGCGCGCTGCTGGTGTTCGGCGGATTCGCGAAGCCCAGGAAGACAAAGACGGTCGTGACGGAACCGGAGACGACTGCGGCCGTTCCGGAATCCGCTTCGGCATAAAGGGAAAACAGGTGGCGCGCCAGACAGCGCCTCCAGCATTCTTTGAAGGCACCTCCCGGTGCGCAGGCGGCGGATACTTCTTCCAAAGAACCGAGACCGCAGCCAATTTGATCTCGGGAGGGCGCTCTGACTTCGCGGGGGGTCGGCCGGCATATCTGCCGGCCCTGTCATTCAGCCTTTCTGTGAAGCGCGCGCCGCTCCCCGCAACACAACGGGGTGGTCCGGATGGCGAAGTTCAACAAGGGGTCGACCACTGTCACCCAGACTTTCGAGGGCGGCAAGGCCTCCAAGCGCGACCCGAAGTCGGACCTTTTCCTGCTGGCCGTCACCAACATGGTCGGCGAGGACACTTTCTACGAGGCCGCCGACGTCCGCGACAAGCGCTATCGCGATCTGATCCACGCGGTCGCCGTCGCCGACCCGGAGTGGATGCTGCGGTTCGTCACCTGGCTGCGGGCCGAGGCGAACATGCGCAGCGCCGCGGTGGTCGCCGCGTGCGAAGCGGTACGGGCCCGGCTGGACGCCGGCGCGTCCGGGTACAGCCGGCAGCTGATCGCCGCCGCGTGTCAGCGTGCTGACGAGCCCGGCGAGGTGCTGGCGTACTGGACCGGCCGCTACGGCCGCGCGCTGCCGAAGCCGGTGAAGCGCGGCGTGGCCGACGCCGTGACGCGCCTGTACACCGAGTACTCGTTCGCGAAGTACGACTCGGACGCCAAGGGCTACCGCTTCGGCGACGTCATCGATCTCGTGCACCCGGCCGCCGCGGCTGACAAGCCCTGGCAGGGCGACCTGTTCCGGCACGCGCTGGACCGGCGCCACGGCCGGGAGAACCCGGTGCCGGAGTCGCTGCCGAAGCTGGCCAAGCGGGCGCAGCTGCTCGCGCTGCCGGTCGAGGACCGGCGGCCGGTGCTGCTCGCCGACGGCGGGACCGAGCGGCTGGCCGAGGCCGGCATGACCTGGGAGGCGCTGGCCGGCTGGCTGCAGGGGCCGATGGACCGGACCGCGTGGGAGTCCGTCATCCCGTCGATGGGCCTAATGGCGCTGGCACGGAACCTGCGGAACTTCGACGAGGCCGGGGTCGCCGACGAGGTGGCCTGGAAGGTCTGCTCGCGGTTCCTGGACGCCGGACAGGTCGCGCGGTCGCGGATGCTGCCGTACCGGTGGCTGTCGGCGTACAAGGCCGCGCCGTCGCTGCGGTGGGGACACGCGCTGGAGGGGGCGCTGGGGCACGCGATCGCGGGGATCCCGGAGCTGCCGGGGCGCACCCTGGTCCTGGTCGACACCTCCGGGTCGATGACCGGCCGGGTGTCCGCGCGCTCGACCGTCACGCACCTGGACATCGGGGCCCTGATCGGGGTCGCGCTGGCCGACCGCGCGGCGGGGTCCGGCCGGGCCGGCGCCGTGGACCTCGTGGGCTTCGCCGACGGCGTGTTCACGCACGAGCTCGCCAAGGGCGGCAGCGTGCTGCGCGGGGTCGAGGCGTTCGCCAAGCGCTCCGGCGAGGTCGGGCACGGCACGCGGATGGTCGACGCGATCGCGAACAGCTACGACCAGCACGACCGGGTGGTGATCGTCAGCGACATGCAGACGTTCCCGTACTACTACAACCGGGACAAGGGCGCGGACGCGTTCATCCCGGAGTCGGTGCCGGTGTTCGGGATCAACACCGCGGGCTATGGCCCGAGCGCGCTTCCGCCGGGCAAGCGGAACCGGTTCGAGATCGGCGGGTTCTCGGACAAGGTGTTCACCATGTTCGCGCTGCTCGCCACCGGTGACGGTCCGGCCTGGCCATTCTGAGGAGCCGACAGACGTACCGGCCGGACGCTTCGGCGTCCGGCTGGTACCGATTCGTAAGCAGCGACGGCCCGCCGACTCTGGCCAGTTGGACTACCCGCCAGTAACATGCGCCGTGTGATCGACGGCATAGACCTCACGACCCTCGCGGTCCCCTTCTACGTGCTGTTCATGGCGCTGGAGCTGCTCTCGCTGCGATTCTTCCCGGACCCGGGCGAGCAGGGCTACACGGTCAAGGACACCGCGACGTCGCTGACGATGGGCATCGGCTCGATCGTCTGCAATCTGGGCTGGGGACTGGTGACGGTCGCCGCCGTGGCCGGGGTGCATGCGATCTCGCCGTGGCGCATCGGGAGTTCGCTGACCAGCTGGCTCGTGCTGTTCGTGGCGTACGACTTCTTCTACTACTGGGAGCACCGGGCGAACCACCGGGTCCGGATCCTGTGGGCCTCGCACGTGGTGCACCACTCCAGCCGGCACTACAACCTGTCGACCGCACTGCGGCAGACCTGGACCGGCGTCGGCAACACGGTGTTCCTGCTGCCGCTGGCGCTGGCCGGCTTCCCGTCGTACATGATCTTCGCGACCGCGGCGATGAACCTGCTGTACCAGTTCTGGATCCACACCGAGCGGATCGGCAAGATGTGACGGCCGGTCGAGTTCGTGATGAACACGCCCTCGCACCACCGCGTGCACCACGGATCGAACCAGGGCTACCTGGACAAGAACTACGGCGGCGTGTTCATCGTCTTCGACCGGCTGTTCCGGTCCTTCGAGCCGGAGGGCGAGCCGGTGCGGTACGGCCTGACGAAGAACATCGGCACGTTCAATCCGCTGCGCGTCGCAGTGCACGAATACGCCGCGATCGCCCGGGACGTGCGAGGCGCGGCGAGCTGGCGGGCGCGGTTCGGCTACGTGCTGCGGGGTCCGGGCTGGTCGCCGGCTGCCTAAAAGCGGTCGCCTCTCACCATCCCCGATGCCTAGCCTGGCTTGTGTGTTGAGCGAGGAACAGCTGAAAGAGTTCGGCGAGCGGGGGTACCTCGTCGTACCCGGCGTGGTGGACCCGGAGCTCGTGGAGCGGGCGAACCGGCGGATCGACGAGCTGATCGAGGCCAAGCCGCCGGCCGAAGGTCACGTCGGGCATCACTTCTACTTCCCGGCCGCCGTCGACGAACCGGCGCTGACCGAACCTCTTATGGATGCCGCGTTCGCCTACGCCGAGGCGCTGACCGAACCCGGACTGCTGGAGGAACCGCAGCAGGTCCAGGTGGCGCTGAACATCCCGCCGTTCTCGCACCAGCCGGGACGGCCGCATATCGACGCCTCTATCAGCGAGCCGACGCCAGGCTTCAAGCCGAACAGCTTCACGCTGCTGGCCGGGGTCTTCGTCACCGACCAGGCGACGGAGAACTCGGGCAACCTGTGGGTCTGGCCGGGCACGCACCTCACGCATGCGGAGTATTTCCGGGAGCGCGGCGTGGAGATGTACTGCGCGTACCCGGACATCAAGCTGCCCGAGCCGGAACAGGTCACCGCGCGCGCCGGCGACCTGCTGCTCGCGCACTACTTGCTCGGGCACAACATCGGGGGGAACTACGAGTCGGACAAGACGCGGCGGATGCTGTACTACCGGGTCAGCGGCCGCGGGCATGCCGAGGAGCCGGAACGGATTCTGACCGAGCCCTGGTACGAGTACGGGGCTGTTCGAGCCCTTATGTGAGCTGAGCCTGCGCCGCGTGCTCGGCGTCTTCGGTGTGCCCGGCGCGTTCGGCACGCTCGGCGCGTTCGGCACGCTCGGCGCGTACGGCAGAGGCGGCGTCCTGCGGGAGCAGGCCCGCTTCGGACCACCAGCCGCGGACGTCGTCGCCGATCCGGCGGAGATCAGTGCCGAGATCGGGCCGGGGATGCCGGCCGATCGGCGCTAGTCTCCTGACTCAGGACACTAGACGTGCTCGGTCCTTGGTCAGTTCCCTGAGAGGATCTCCACCACCGGGGCCAGCTGCTCCAGGAACATCCCGTTCACCGCGATGGAGGAGATGCCCAGCTCGTCGCGGCGGCGGCGCAGGGTGTCGGCCATCTCCTGCGGCGTGCCGGTGAGGACCGACGGGGCGCCGGTGCGGATCAGCTCGGCGGGGTCGACGCCCATCTGCTGGCTCAGATAGGCGGGCAGATCGGTGCCGACGCCGGCGATGTTGTAGTTGAGTTCGAGGTCGTCGAAGCGGGAGCCGGCGATCGCCCGGAGCTCGGCGACCTTCGCGGCGAGGGCCTCCTCGGTGGCGCGCGGGTTCAGGCCGAGGGTGATGATGTCGGCCTCGGCGGCGGCCAGCTGGAACATCTTCGGGCCGGAGGCGGCCACCAGGATCGGCGGGTGCGGGGTCTGGACCGGCTTGAGCAGCGAGCGGCCGGCCGTGGCGGCGGCCATCTCCTCCTTGACGATGTGGAGGGCGTCAGAGAGCTGCTTCACCCGCTCGGCCGGCGTGCCGAAGCGCCGCTCGCGGTGCACGACCTCGTCCTCGGCCCCGGGGCGGCCGGCCCCCAGGCCCAGGTCGAAGCGACCGCCGGAGAGCAGGTCCAGGGCCAGCGCGCACCAGGCGATCTCCGAGGGCGGGTAGAACGGCGCCGGGAGGACGAAGGTGCCGACGCGGAGGCGCTCGGTGTCCGTGGCGGCTGCGGCGAGGGCGGTGAAGGGCTCCAGTGTGGTCATGGTGTCCGGGGCGAGCAGGGTGTCGTAGCCGAGCTCCTCGGCTCGCCGGGCCAGGGCCTGCCAGGCCTTCGCGGTCGGGGCCAGGGCCGCGACGGCGGCGAAGCGGAAGGTGCGGGGGTGCATGGCGGTCTCCCTGAGTGGCGTTCTGCGCTCTACTTCTGCGTAGCGCGTTCCGGGTTCTGCGGTGCTGTCTGAGCCGATCCTGCTCCTGCCTCGGCGAGGCGGGCGTCCGGCGAGGGGAGGTCGCGTGCGTACTCTGCGGGGAGTAGGCGTCGTATCGTCTCCAGCGTGCTGGATTACGACCTCGAAGCAGCCCATTACGACCAGACGCGCGGCGGCGTGGCGCGAGCCCGCGCGGCGGCCGGGGCCGTGCTGGAGTTGGTGCCAGGGGACTGTACGTCGCTGGTCGATGTCGCGTGCGGGACCGGCATCGTGACGGAGCTGCTGGCGGCGCCGGGGCGGACGGTGCTCGGCGTGGACATGTCCGCCGGGATGCTGGCGCGGGCACGGCCCCGGCTCGCCGGCCGCGGAACGGCGGTACGCGGCGATGCGACACGGCTGCCGGTGGCGACGCGGTCGGTGGGCGCGGTGACGTTCATGTGGCTGCTGCACCTGGTCGACGAGACCGTGGTGGCGGCAGCGATCGCCGAGGCCGCGCGGGTACTGCGGCCCGGCGGGGTGATGGTGACGACCGTGGACAAGAACTCGGCGCAGTTCGAGACATCCAGCGACGTCGGCGACATCCTCCGAGCGGCCCAACAGGAGCTGGCGCCACCGGCGAGCGACGGCATGGAGCGGGTGCGCGACGTCGCGACAGCGGCAGGACTGGAGCTGGCGGGAGCGGCCGACTACATCGGGCACGGCCAGGGACGGTCGCCCCGCGAGTGGGCGCGCCGAGTACGGGAGGAGATCGCCTGGACGCGGCACGCCGATCCGCGCCGGGTGGCGGAGATCTGCGGCGCCCTGGAGGCGCTGCCGGAGCAGGACGTCAGGCGGGCCGATCCGGAGTACAAGCTCGCGGCATTCCGGCTCGGCGGCTGAGGCCGGCCGGCGCCCACCGTAGCGCGCCGACCAGCCCATCCCAGCTAGAAGCCCTATAACTTCGCCATGGCCGCCTCGAAAGCCTCCCGCACCACCGGCAGCTTCGGGCTCCCGATCCGCTGGTCGATCTCCAGCGCGAGCCGGAAGCGCAGCGCCGCCTCCACGTGCTTGCCCTGGTCGTAGAAGCTACGGCCGGAGTGGTGGGCGGCGGCGGCGACCAGGTGGTCGTCCTTCAGGTACAGGGCCAGTTTCTCGGCGCGGTGGAACATGGTGTCGGCCTGGTCCCATTCGCCGCGCCACTGGCGGGCGTGGCCCACCAGGAGCATGGCGCGGACCATGCGGCGGAGGTCTCCGGACATGTCGGCGGAGGCGAGGGTCAGTTCTGCTTCGAGGGCGGCCTCTTCATGGCGGCCGGCGATGCGCAGCAGGTTGGCGTACTCCGAGCGGGCGTCGGGCATCTCCTCCAGGTCGAGCGCGGCCAGGGTGCCGATCCGGGCGGACAGTGCGGCGGGATCGTCGACGATCTCGCGCAACGTCTCCGGATCGGTGCGGAAGTCAAGGCCCATGGGTCCATCCTGCGACGCAGAAGGGTCCTTACGCGACACCTAACCCATGGACTCCAAGGTTTTTCCCTTCGTTTCGCGTACCAGGTAGTAGACGAAGGGGATGGAGATCGCGGCGGCGATCGCGTAGAGCGAGTACGCGCCGGCCAGGCTCCAACGGGACAGCGACGGGAACGAGACCGTCACCAGCCAGTTCGCCAGCCACTGGGCGCTGGCCGCGACCGACAGGGCCAAGGCCCTGATCCGGTTCGGGAACATCTCGCCGAGCAGCACCCACACCACCACGCCCCAGGACATCGCGAAGAAGAACACGTAGGCGTTCGCCCCGATCAGCGCGGCGATCCCCTGCCCCTTCGGCATGGTCGTCTTCCCGTTGACGTGGCTGCCGTAGGAGAACATCCACGCGCACAGCCCCAGCGTCGCGGCCATGCCCACCGAGCCGATCAGCAGCAGCGGACGCCGGCCGATCCGGTCCACCAGCGCCATCGCGACCACGGTGCCGGCGATGTTCACCACCGCCGAGATCATCGAGATCAGCAGCGAGTTGGAGGTGTTGATGCCGACCGACTGCCACAGCAGGGAGCTGTAGTAGAAGATCACGTTGATGCCGACGAACTGCTGGAACACCGACAGCGCGATGCCGATCCAGACCACCGCCAGCAGGTTCCTGCGACTCGGCGTGAGCAGGTCCACCAGCTTCGGTTTGACCTCCCCGGCCAGCTGTTCGCGGATCTCGGCGATGCGGGTGCCGACGTTCTCGTCCGTGCCCTCGACCTCGGCGAGCACCTGCCGGGCCTGGGCGTCGCGCCCGACCGCGACCAGGAACCGCGGCGACTCCGGGATCATCGAGCTCAGCACCCCGTACACGATCGCCGGCACCACCTCCGCGCCGAGCATCCAGCGCCAGGCCGCCAACCCGCCGAGGTGGTCGGTGTTGGTGCCGCCGGCCCACTGGTTGATCACGTAGTTGACCACGGCCGAGATCGCGATGCCCAGGACGATCGCCAGCTGCTGGAAGGCGGTCAGCCTGCCGCGGAAGGCCGGCGGGGAGACCTCGGCGATGTAGGCCGGGCCGATCACCGAGGCGATGCCGATGGCGAAGCCGCCGATGACGCGCCAGATCGTGAGGTCCCAGGGCTGGTAGGAGAACATGCTGCCGACGCCGCTGATCGTGAACAGGACGGCCGCGATCTGCATGGCCTTGATCCGGCCGATCCGGTCGGCCAGCCAGCCGCCGGCGATCGCCCCGGCGGCCGCCCCGGGCAGGGCCGCGGCGACCATGAAGCCGGTGGTCCCGCTGCCGACCTTGAAGTCGTGCTGGATCCCGGTGACGGCACCGTTGATGACCGCCGAGTCGTAGCCGAACAGGAAACCGCCCAGGGCCGCGGCGGCGGCGATGAACACGATGCGGGGTGCGACGGTCGCCTTCGAGGGCTCGGTCCTGGTCGTCATACCCCTACCCCTGCCGCCGATCCCGCCAGGCGATGCGGCGATGCGTCCGATCGGGTGGTTGGCCTACCGTGGTGGGCATGTTGACCATCTCGCAGGAGATCTACGACGCCATCGTCGCCCACGCCCGCAAGGACCACCCGGACGAGGCCTGCGGGATCGTGGCCGGCCCCGAAGGGTCGGACCGGCCCGAGCGCTTCGTGCCGATGACCAACGCGGAGCGGTCGCCGACGTTCTACAGCCTGGATTCGACCGAGCAGTTCAAGGTGTGGCGGGAGATGGACGACAGGGACGAGGAGCCGGTGATCATCTACCACTCGCACACCTCGACCGAGGCCCGTCCGTCGCGGTCTGACATCAGTATCGCCATGGAACCCAATGCGCATTACGTGCTGGTGTCCACGCGCGACACGGACAAACTCGGGGACTTTCAGTTCCGCTCGTTCCGGATCGTCGACGGCGAGGCCACCGAGGAGCCGGTCACCATCGTCTGAGCGGTCCGCGTCCCCTGACGGGTCAGTCCGGGATGCCCGCTTCCCGTTCCCGGTTCAGGCTTGGAGGCGTGAGTTCGACTGAGACGGTCACCCCGATCCAGAACGCCGTGAACATAGGGCCGGTGCTGACGCAACGGCTCCGCGACGTCGGCGTCACCACCCTGGACGAGGTCCGCGAGCGCGGCGCCATCGAGGTATGGCAGCTGATCGCCGACACCGCCGAGGGCAACGAGTGCGCGCACATGCTGCTCGCGCTGGAGGGCGCGCTGCGCGGCCAGCGGTGGACTTCGATCCCGCGCTCCGAACGCGACGCACTGCTGGTCGAGGTCGGCCTGAAGGACGCCTCGGAGCTGCGCGCTCCGAAGAAGCGCTGAAGAAGCGCTGACGCGGAAGCGGCCGACGCCATGCGCGGCGGCCGTTTCCCGATGCGAATGTGCGATCCGGACGTGCGATCCGGACGTGCGATCGGGACGTGCCATCCGGACGCGCGGGTCTGATACGCGCGCCACGGATCCGCGGGCTCAGCCGACGATCTGCCCCTGCTGCAACGCCGTCCACACCGGACCGTTGACGACCCCGTCCGGAGACATGTGCAACGCGCTCTGGTACTGCACCACAGCGGCGAACGTGTCCGTGTCGAACTGGCCGCTGGCCTTCACGTTCGAGTTCAGCGCCACGGCCAGCGCCTGCTGCAGCCGCTTGACGTCCGCGGGGTTCGGGCCCTTGTGGTGCTTGTCCCCGCCGCCGAAGATCGGAAGGCCCGCACCCAGCTGAACGGTCAGCGTGGGCTTGCTCCCCGCGGCGATCAGCGCGGTCCGGGTGGACCGGCCGACGACGCCGGAGGGGTCCGTCGCGTGCGTCCGGTTCTGGAAGGCGGCGACCGCGGCCTGCGTCTGCGCGTCGAAGGTGCTGTTGATCGGGCCGTTGTAGAGCCCGAGCTGGTGCAGCCGGGTCTGCAGCCACTTCACCTCGGCGCCGGTGTCGCCGAGCTGCAGCTGACCCGGGGTGTGCTGGGTCGGCGAGCTGGCCGAGCTGCTCGGCGAGGAGCTGGTCGAGGTGCTGGCCGGCGCCGACGTCTGCGCGGCCGAGCTGGGCGTCCCGGTCGGGGTCGTGACCGAGCCCTGCGCACCGCCGGGCGCCGCGGTCGGAGTCGAGCTGCCGCCGCCGAGGGTGATCAACGAGACCACGATCACCAGGACCGCGCCGGCCGCGACGCCGATGCCGATCATCGCGCCGCGGTTGGAGCGCCGGCCGTCCCCGGGCTCGCCCGGGTAGTCGTCGGCGTACCCGGCGTCGTAGGGCTCGGCGTAGGCGCCGCCGCCCCCGGCCTGGTAGTCGATCGGCTGGTCATACGCGGGCTGGTCATACCCCGGTCGGCCGAAGTCGGGCGAGACCGGCTGCATCACCTGCGTGGCGTTCGGGTTGGCCCGCGCCGCACCGCCCTCGGGGCGGTACAGATGAGCGAACGGGTCCGGCTCCGGCGGAGCGCTCTGCGCCGGGATGGCCTGAGTCGCCGCCTCCTGAGGTGGCAGCGCCCACGTCATACCGCTGTTCACGGCATTGTCGGGCGGGGCGCTCGGCGCGCCCTGATTGCCCACGCCCACGGCCGCGTAGGCCTGGGTCGGATCGGACGCAGCAGCCGGAACCGTCGCCGACATCTCGCCGCAATTGGGGCAATAACGCGCCCCCGGCGTTTTCGGCAGGACGGTCCCGCAGTGCTGACAAGTCTCCATGGTTCTCTGAACCCCCTCGGGCAGACCCGCCCACTGTAGAACAACCAAGCAAAGCCCGTATGCGCTCCGGTGCCGGATCCCAGGCGGGCCCATGTCGCAGCGGCGACTCTTGACCCACTCTTGGCTTTCGCTTTGCCTTCGTTATCGGCGGCAGGCCTTTCTCACCAGCGCGAGGCCACAGAGATCAGCCGGTCCCGCACTCGCCCGACCGCCGCCGACCGAGCCCGCTGTCCACGGACCGCGACGAAAAGAGTACGGATCGGCGGGATCTCCGGTTCATCGAGCAGGACGAGCGTCCCGTCGTCCAGGGCCGGCGCGCACAGCGGCCGGGGCAGCACCGCGACGCCGCAGCCGGCCACCGCCGCATCGAGAACGCCGCGCAGGTCGGGGATGACCAGCGCGGCGTGGGACGGGGATTCGGCGTCGTATACGGACGACCAGTAGAGACCTATATAAGGAAGATTCTCAGCGAGATCCAGCAGCGGTGTGCGGCCGGTGCGGTCGAACGGTTTCCAGCGCGGCGCGCCGACCAGCGCGTACTCCTCGTCGGCCAGCGGGATCACCGTGACCCCGGGCAGCCGCGGCCGGGTGACCGACAGCGTCATGTCCAGCCGGCCGGCCGCCAGCTGCGCGACCAGCTCTTCGCTGCGGCCGCCGGCCACGACAACACGAAGGCCCTCGTCCACCAAAGGGGCGAGGGCCGGGAGCAGGAGCGTCGCGGTGAGGCTGGCCGGACAGCCGATGCGGACCACGGCGTGCGAGCCGGAGTCGGGGATCAGCGTCTCGTGCGCGACCGCGGCGAGCGCGTCCAGATGCGGGGCGACGGCGCGAGCCAGCTCGTCGGCGGCGGCCGTGGGCGCCACCCCGCGCGGCAGCCGGACGAACAGCTCCCGGCCGACGCGTTGTTCCAGGGTTCTGATCTGCGCGGTCACCGCGGGCTGGGACACGCCGAGGTCCGCGGCGGCCCGGGTGAGCGAGCCGGCGCGGTGGACGGCGAGGAACGTCCTCAGCAGCGCGAGATCCATCCCCACCAGGATAGGCGTGGTGCCGCCGGGCCCAGCAGGGTTTTCGTGCGGACTTGGGAGACCGCACGCCTGATGGTGGGACCGCCGTCAGGACCCGGAGCCGGAGCGCAACACCGCGAGCGCCGCCGCGAGCAGGATCTCGGCGAGTTCGGCGCCCTCGGGGTAGTCGGCCGGAGCCGGCAGGCCGGCCGCCGCGGCGGCAGCCGCCTCGATGTCCGGCAGCGCCGGATCGGCCGCGGACTCAACCCGCCGCGCGATCATGAAGCCCTGCGATATGGCCCCGAACGCGGCGGCGGCGCGGATGTAGTCCTCGGGCCGCGGATCGGGTCCGGCCAGCCGCCGGTTGACGTCCCGCCGCAGCTTCACCGAACGCTCCACGAGCTCGGCGGCGGCCAGGCTGGCGTGGTCGTTGGCGACCAGCTGGAAGACCGCCTGGTGCCGGTCCAACAGGTCGATGTAGGAGCGCAGCAACGTCTCCGGGTCCGGGTCGCCGGCGACCAGGAGCTCGAACTCGTCGATCAGCGGCTGCGTGACCGACTTCAGCAGCTCTTGCTTGGAGGCGTAGTGGTAGTACAGCGCCGCCTTGGTGATGCCGAGGCGGTCGGCGATCTCGCGCAGCGAGGTCTTCTCGTACCCGTGCAGCACGAACAGCTCCAGCGCGACCTGCTGGATGCGTTCCTTGGTGCCGCCCGGGTCGTGCTCCGACTGTGAGGTGCGTCTCATGAACCCTCTCAGGGCCAAATTCTCGAAGCCCAGCCTACTTGCCGCACGGTAAGTTTGTGAAAGCTTGCACAAGACATATCTCGAAATCAGACCGCTCCGCCTCCAGACCGCTTCAGGAGTTCGCCCATGTTCGGACGGCTCGGACGCTTCGTCGTCCACAATCCCTGGAAGATCATCGTCGGCTGGATCATCGCGGCCGTGGCGCTCGTCGCCCTCGGCCCGCAGTTGTCCAGCGTGACGAACGACAACCAGTCCTCCTTCCTGCCCTCCAAGTACGAGTCGATCCAGGCCAAGAACGCCCTGGACGCCGAGTTCCCCTCGACCGTGGGACAGGTCGCGACCATCGTGATCCGGCCGGTCGGCGACGGCGCGCTGTCGGCCGCCGAGCAGCAGAAGGTCTCGGACCTGGCGACCACGCTGACCGACGACCACATCACCGGCGTGGCCGGGGTGCAGGCCGGTCAGGTGTCGCCGAAGCAGACCGCTCAGCTGATGTTCGCGAAGCTGACCGCCGACCAGGGCGACCAGAAGGGGAGCAGCGACGCCGTCAAGGCGCTGCGCGCGGACCTGGCGAGCAAGCTGAACGGCACCGGGATGAAGGCCGAGGTGACGGGCGACGCGGCCATGGGCCTGGACACCTCGGACTCGTCGAACAAGGCCACCGGCATCGTCATGATCGCCACGCTGCTGCTGATCATCGTCCTGATGGGCTTCATCTTCCGGGGCGTCATCGCGGTACTGCTGCCGATCCTGTCGGTGTTCCTGGTGATGATGGTCTCCCAGCCGGTCATCGCGTTGATGGCCAAGGGATTCGGCCTGCACGTGCAGTCGTTCCTGGAGATCATGCTGGTCGTGGTGCTGTTCGGCATAGGCACCGACTACATCGTCTTCCTGCTGTTCCGGCTGCGTGAGCGGCTGCGGGCCGGGGACACGATCGAGCAGGCCGTCCAGACCACGGTCGAGCGGGTCGGCGAGGCCATCGCCTCGGCCGCGGCGGCCGTCATCATCGCCTTCTGCGCCCTGGGCCTGGCCACCTTCAAGGCCTTCACCTCGCTGGGCCCGGCGCTGGCGATCGCGGTCGCCGTGATGCTGCTGGCCGGCCTGACCCTGGTGCCGGCGCTGATGGTGAAGCTGGGCACGAAGATCTTCTGGCCCGGCAAGAAGTGGCGCAAGATCCCCACCGCGGGTCCGGCGCGCAAGGTGGGCAACCTGGTCGGCAGGCGTCCGGCGGCGGTGGCCGCGGTCTCCTTCGTCATCATGGCGGGCCTGGCGATCGGCGCGACCGGCTTCAAGGCCGACTACGACCAGCAGTCGCAGATGCCGGCCGGCGTGGAGTCCACGATCGCGATCAAGGACATGCAGAACGCCGGGTTCGCTCAGGGCGCCACCGCGGCGACCGACGTGATCGTCACCTCGACCGACGGCAAGACCCTGGACCGGGGGCAGATCCAGAGCTACGCCGACGCCCTCGGCACGGCCTCGCCGCAGCTCGGCGGCCTGATGCCGTTCCCGGTCAAGCCCGGCTCCCCGGCCGGGACCAAGGGCGCCACCGTGGAGTACAACCCGGCCGGCACCGCGGCGCACATCCAGGTGCTGACCAAGGACTCGCCGTTCGCCGCGTCCTCGATGAGCGCGGTCAACGGCCCGCTGAAGGCCCTGGCGCACAGCTCGGCACCGGCCGGGACCAAGGCCCTGGTCGGCGGCGGGACCGCGGCGCTGGCGGACATCCAGTCGGCGAACAACTCCGACCTGGCGCTGATCCTGCCGGTGGCCGGCCTGCTGATCTTCCTGGTGCTGGCGCTCCAGCTGCGGGCCCTGGTCGCGCCGCTGTACCTGATGGTGGCCGTGGGGCTGGGCTACGCCGGCACCCTGGGCGCCTCGGTGCTGATGTTCCAGACCGTCCAGAACAAGCCCGGCATGATGTTCATGCTGCCGGTCATGGTCTACCTGTTCGTGGTGGCGATCGGCACCGACTACAACATCCTGATGATCTCCCGGCTCCGCGAGGAGGCCCGCGAGGGCAACGAGCCGAAGCGGGCGGCGGCCCTGGCCGTCGAGCACGCCGGACCGTCGGTGGCCTCGGCCGGCCTGATCCTGGCCGGCACCTTCGCCTCGCTGATGCTGGGCGGGCTGTCGATGATGCAGCAGATCGGGTTCGCGGTGTCGATCGGCATCAGCATCGCGGCGTTCATCATGTCGATGTTCCTGGTGCCGGCGTTCACCGCGCTGATGGGCGCCAGGGCCTGGTGGCCCGGCCACAAGGGCGTGGCCTCGCACCAGGACGGCGACCGGGGCGAGGGTCTGCCGCGGATCAGCGACCTGGACGACGAGAGGGTCGGAGCCGGCGCCCGCGGGTGAGGGCCCATGACGGCACTAGTACCCGCATGAGGGTTCCACTGCCATAACGAAGTCCCGGGCGCCCCTGTCACTCCCAGTGACAGGGGCGCCGGTCTCTTATGCTCTGAAGCATGCCGATATTCGACCGCGCCCACACGGACGACCTGCTCACGTTCCTCGCCGCCTCGCCGACCCCGTACCACGCGGTCGCGAACGCGGCCGCCCGCCTGGAGGCCGCCGGGTTCCGTCAGCTCCGGCAGAGCGCCGGCTGGGAGCGGGCCGGCAGCGGCGGGTTCTACGTGATCCGCGGCGCGGCGCTCATCGCCTGGTACGCGCCGGAGAACGCGAAGGCGCACACCGGCTTCCGCGTCGTCGGCGCGCACACCGACTCCCCCAACCTGCGGGTCAAGCCGCTGCCGGACACCGGCTCGGCGGGCTTTCGGCAGGTGGCGGTCGAGCTGTACGGCGGGCCGCTGCTGAACTCGTGGCTGGACCGGGACCTGGGCCTGGCCGGACGGCTGGTGCTGCGCGGGGGCGACGCGGCGCTGGTGCACGTGGACCGCGCGCTGATGCGCGTGCCGCAGCTGGCGATCCACCTGGACCGCGGCGTGAACGACACCGGGCTGCTGCTGGACAAGCAGCAGCACCTGACCCCGGCCTGGGGCCTGGGGCCGGTGGAGGACGGCGCACTGATCGAGTTCGCGGCGAAGGAGGCCGGGGTCTCGGCCGGCGACGTGCTGGGCTTCGACCTGATGCTGCACGACGTGACGCCGCCGACGTACCTGGGCCGCGACCTGGAGATGATCGCCGGCCCGCGCATGGACAACCTGGTCTCGGTGCACGCCGGGGTGCAGGCGCTGATCGCGGCGTCCACGGGAGCGGCCGGACCGCTGTCGGCCGTCCCGGTCCTGGCGGCGTTCGACCACGAGGAGACCGGCAGCGAGTCGGACACCGGCGCGGGCGGGCCGCTGCTGAACAACGTGCTCACCCGGGTGGCGCAGGCGCAGTTCGGCGGGAGTGCGGACGACTACGCGCGGGCGCTGGCCGGGACCGTGGTGATGTCCAGCGACATGAGCCACGCGGTGCACCCGAACTACCCGGAGCGCCACGAGCCCGGGCACCGTCCCCGGCTGAACGGCGGCCCGGCGCTGAAGACGAACGTCAACCAGCGGTACGCCACCGACGGGCTCGGACGCGCGATCTGGACGGACGTGTGCGAGCGCGCGGGGATCCCGACGCAGTACTTCGTGGGGAAGAACTCGCTGCCGTGCGGGACGACGATCGGGCCGATCACCGCGGCGAAGCTCGGGGTGACGACGTTCGACGTGGGGATCACGTCGCTGTCGATGCACTCGGCGCGGGAGTTGGGCGGGGCGGACGATCCGTTCCTGCTGGCTTCGGCGGCGGCGGCTTTCTTCGGGGGCTGAGTCAGCGCAGGACGTACCAGGTCGGTCCCGCGACGAGCAGGATCGCGGCGAACCAGGCCGCCGGGCCGATGAGGCGCTCGGTGAAAGCGGCGGCGTTCTTGGCGGGCTTGACCAGGCGCTGCACGCGGTCGAGCGTCGGGGTGCTGCGAGCGGCGCCGGAGCTGTTGTCAGCGCGCTGATTCGGCACCGGCCCCGCGGTCCCGCCGATGGCGACCAGGGCCCGGGCCAGCGCGGGGCGTCCGGCGGAGCGGGCGGCGTGATCGTCGGCGAGCATCTCGACGAGCGCGGTGACCGAGGCCGTCGCGCGGCGTGCCGGGGGCAGCGGCAACGCCGACTCCCAGGCGACGAACGGCTGGACCACGAGTTCATGCCGCCACTTCGCGTGCGCACGCTCGTGCGCGAGCACCGCTTCGAGCTCATCGGGCGCGAGCGCGGCGATGGTCCCCTCGGTGATGACGATGCGCGGCCGCGTACCCGGAAGGCAGTAGGCGGCGGGCGCGGCGTGTTCGAGGACGCGGAGCTGGCGATCGGCGTGCTCGGCGGCGAGATCGACGGCATCGCGCTGACGGCGCAGATCCCGCTCGATCCGAAAGGCTGAGAGCAACGTCACGCCGACCAGCCGAACGGTGAGCACGGCCGCGAGCGCCAGCGCGGCTTCCTGAAGGAGGCCCAGCGAACTCGGCACCCGCAGGTGGAACGCATCACGCCACAGCTCGACCAAGCCTGTCCGCAGATGCTTGTCGAGCGGCGCCACCCCGACCGCGAGCGGCGCACCGATCAGCGACAGCCCACCGGCGACGCCGACCGCCTGCCACAACGCGATCGCGGCCCGGGCATGACGACGCGGCCACGCAGCGCGCGCCAGGAACACCGGGACCGGCCACGCCAACAGCACCGCGAGGACGGCCAGGGGCCAGGCATCAGAAAACATGGCGCGCCGCCCGCAAGACGGCGGTCGACATGCCCGGGGCGGCCGGCGAAACACTCATCTCAACAAGCTTCTCAGACCCGCCGCGCTGCATGCCGGGCCAGGCCGCACGCCGCTGGGCCGCCGACTTTTCTGCCGCGCCCGGCGCGAAGCGAGCACCGCCGCGCCACCTGCCGACTTGCCTCGCAGCACATCGCGCCAGCCCGCACGCCGCCTGGCCGCCGCCTGCCGATCTCTGCCCGCTCGGCGCAGGCGCCCGCACCGCCGACCATCACCGCGCCGTCTACTCCTCCAGCCCCGCCAAGGCCTCGCGCAGCAGCGCCGCTTCCTCGGGCGACACCGAGCCGGCGAAGCGCACCAGGGCCGAGCGGCGGTCGTCCGTCGTCTCCAGGACTGCGAGCATCGAGGCGGCGATCACGTCGTCGCGTGTGCGTGCCGCGCGGTAGCGGTGCGCTCGGCCGGCGCGTTCGCGTTCCACGAAGTCCTTGCGGCGGAGGCGGTCCAGCACCGTCAGCACCGTCGTCGCCGCCAGTTCGGCGGTGCCGTCGCGGGCCGCCAGGCGTTCGACGATCTCCTGCGCGGTGCTTCCGTCGGGGGCGTTCCAGAGGACGTCCATCACCGCGCGCTCCAGTTCGCCCAGTCTTGGGGGGCCGCCCGCGCGCTCGTTCGCCATGGGGTTACTCTACAACTGGTAGAACTTCTACGGATCGTAGAACCTATGGGAGACGCCCATGCTCGGCAGCACGCTCACCGACGCCCGAGTCGAGACCGGGTTCTCGCTCGCCTTCCACATCGTCTTCGCGGTCTTCGGGGTGGGGCTTCCCTGGCTCCTGCTGTTCACCGAGGGCCGGTGGCTGAAGACCGGCGACCCGACGTGGCTCGCCCTGACGCGCAAGTGGTCCCGGGTGATGGCAGTGCTGTTCGCCATCGGCGCGGTGTCCGGAACGGTCCTTTCCTTCGAGTTCGGGTTGCTGTGGCCGGCGTTCATGGCGCGCTACGGCGGCGTGCTGGGGTTGCCCTTCACGCTGGAGGCCTTCGCGTTCTTCGCCGAGGCGATCTTCGTCGGCCTCTACCTCTACGGCTGGAAGCGCCTGTCGCCGCGGGCGCACTGGCTCACGCTGTGGCCGATCGCCATCTCCGGCACGCTCTCGACGCTGTTCATCGTCACCGCCAACTCCTGGATGAACGTGCCGACCGGCGTCAAGGAGGTCGGCGGCAAGGTCGTCTCCGCCGAGCCGCTGGCGCCGCTCACCGGCCCCGGCGCGCTGCCGGAGTCGCTGCACATGCTCCTCGCCGCGCTCATGTGCACCGGCGGGGTGGTCGCCGCGGTCTACGCGGTCGGGATGCTGCGCGGCCGGCGCGACAGCTACCACCGGCGCGGCTTCCGGGTCGGCCTGGTCACGGTGCTGGCCATGGCCCCGCTCCAGCTGGTGGTCGGCGACCTGGCCGCGCGGGTGGTGGAGAAGTACCAGCCGGCGAAGCTCGCCGCGATGGAAGCCCTGACCCACACCCAGAGCCACGCGCCCCTGACCCTCGGCGGCATCTACGACCCGAGCACCGGCAAGACCCGGTTCGGCATCGAGATCCCCGACGGCCTGTCCCTGCTCACGGGCTTCCGCACCGACAAGACCATCCGGGGCCTGGAGATCCTGCCGGCGAAGCAGCAGCCTGCGACGCCGGTGGTGCACCTGGCCTTCGACACGATGGTGGCCGGCGGCATGGCGATCCTCGGGCTCGCGGCCCTGCTCACCGTGGTCGCGTTCCGGCGGCGCCGCAAGGGTGTCCGCCCCCTGATCCCGCTGAGCCGGCCGTGGCTGCTGGCCGGTGGCCTCACCGGACCGGCCGCGATGGCCGCGATGCTGGCCGGCTGGGAGGTCACCGAGGCCGGCCGGCAGCCGTGGATCGTCTACGGCCGGATGACCGTCCGCGAGGCCGCGACGACCAGCGGCGGCATCGGCTGGTCGCTGATCGCCACGATCGTGGTCTACCTGGGGCTGGCCACGGCGCTGCTGCTGATCCTGCGCCGGCTGGCGACCGGCGCGCCGCCGGAGCTGGCGGACGGCGTCGAGATCCCCGGGCCACAGGACCCTGAGTCCCCGGCGCACGCACCTCAGAGCCCAGAGGCCGAGAACCCCGAACCTCAGACCCCTGAGAGCAGCCCCGAACTGGAAGGAGCCGCCCGATGACCGCCGTCGACCTCCTGCTCGGCGTGATCGTCTGCGCCCTGGCCGCCTACGCGCTGCTGGCCGGCGCCGACTTCGGCGCCGGCGTCTGGGACCTGCTGGCCCGCGGCCGCCACGCCGACCGCGAGCGCCGCCTCATCGCGCACGCGCTCGGCCCGGTCTGGGAGGCCAACCACGTCTGGCTGATCTTCGTGATCGTCGCGACCTTCAGCGGCTTCCCGTCCGCCTTCGGCATCATCGCGCGCGGCCTGGAACTGCCGCTGGCCCTGGCGCTGGCCGGCATCGTGCTACGCGGGGCGGCGTACGTCTACCGCGCCTACGGCGAAGGCGCCGCCGGACCCGACAGCCTGTGGAGCCGGGTCTTCGCGGTGGCCTCCTCGATCACCCCGTTCATGCTCGGTGTCAGCGGCGCCGCACTGGCCACCGGCAAGATCACCCCGAACTCCGGGCCCCTGGTGCCCTTCGAGTCCGCGTTCACCCTGGTGGCCGGCGTCTTCGCGGTCGTCGTCACCGCGTTCTTGGCCGCCGTCTACCTCTGCTACGACGCCGGCACCGACCCGGCAACCGAAGACCTGGTCCCCGCCTTCCGACGCCGGGCCCTGGCCGCCGCAGCCCTAGCCGGCGTCGTCAGCCTGGCCCTGCTGCCGCTGCTGTATCAGGACGCACCGACCGTCGCGCACCGCTTCAGCGAGCGGTCGATCCCGTTCGTGGTCGTCGCAGTGGTCTGCGGTTTCGGCTCGATCGCGGTGATCTGGAAGCGGCACTACGTCCTGGCCCGCGCCACGGCGGCCACCGCCGTGATCGGCGTGCTGCTCGGCTGGGCTGCGGCTCAGTACCCGGATCTGGCCGTCGGCGCGGCGACCGCCCGCGACTCGGCCGCGGGATCTGCGAACCTGCACGCCCTGCTGATCGCGATGGCCTTCGGGATGGTGGTCATCCTGCCCGCGTTCTACTTGCTCCTGAAGGTCTTCTCAGGGCCCGAAAGGGAGGCGATCACTACAGAATCCGCAAACTGAGTAAAGGAGACACCAAGAACACCCGTGCGAGTGCCAAGACGGAGTCAAGATCCGGACCGGATCGTCCTAACCTTCTTCCGCCCCCGAACGTCCTTGCGGTTGGCTCGCTGTGCCACCACCCACTCGCACAACCGCAAGGAGACACCGCTCGATCATGGGACTGTCGAAGCGCGCCCGCGTCATAGGGATCTCACTAGCCACCGCTGCCGTCGTCGGCGCCGGAGCCGTCGCCGCCTTCTCGGCCGGCGCCGCCGGAAGCAGCAGTGGAACCGTCACGGCCGCCTTCGCCAAGACCACGGACTGGGGCACCGGCTTCCAGGGCCAGTACACGATCGCCAACGGCACCGGCCAGACCGTGCACGGCTGGACCGTCTCCTTCGACCTGCCGGCCGGGGAGCGCATCAGCTCCCTGTGGAACGGCACGATGACCGCCGCCGGGCAGCACATCACCGTCGCGAACCCGTCCTGGGCCGGCGACGTGGCCACCGGGACCAGCGCCACGTTCGGCTTCGTGGTGGACGCCACCTCCGGGAGCGCGGCGCCACTGAACTGCCTGGTCAACGGCGCCTCCTGCGACGGCGGCGCGGGCGGCGGGACGTCCGGCGGGACAGGCGGCGGCGGTCCGAGCTCGGCCCCGAGCAGCGCGCCGGGCACGGTGCCGAGCTCCAGCGCGTCTCCCAGCAGCGCGCCGTCGAGCAAGCCGAGCACCGTCCCGTCGTCGGCCCCGAGCAGCGCGCCGTCCTCGGCGCCCTCCTCGGCCCCGTCGGTGCCGGCCCCGCCGCCGTCCGGCGCGTCCTACACCTTCGCGCCGTACGTCGACACCAGTCAGCGCCAGGACCTCGGCGCGATCGCGGCGGCGGCCGGCACGAAGTACGTCACCGCGGCGTTCATGCTCGCCGGCGGCAGCGGCTGCACCCCGGCGTGGAACGGCACCGCCGACCCCACCTTCGAGACCAGCTTGAAGGCCGGCCTGGCGGACCTGCGGTCCAAGGGCGGCGACGCCATCGCCTCCTTCGGCGGCGCCAACGGCACCGAACTGGCCCGGGCCTGCACCGACGTGCCGAGCTTGAAGGCCGCCTACAAGTCGGTGATCGACACCTACGACCTCACCCACGTCGACTTCGACATCGAGGGCGCGGCCACCACCGATCAGGCCTCGGTCACCCGCCGGGCACAGGCGCTGGCGCAGCTCCAGTCCGACTACGCCGCGGCCGGCAAGACCCTGGACGTGTCGCTGACCCTGCCGGTCCTGCCCTCGGGCCTGACCCAGGACGGTGTGAACATCGTCACCGCGGCCGCCAAGAACAATCTGAAGGTCTCGGTCGTCAACGTGATGGCCATGGACTTCGGGGACTGGGCCGCCCCGAGCCCGTCCGGGAAGATGGGCCAGTACGCCGACCAGTCCGCGCAGTCCGTGCACGACCAGCTCAAGATGGTCTACCCGAGCGCCACCGACGCCCAGCTGTGGGCCATGGTCGGGATCACCCCGATGATCGGCGTCAACGACACCGCCGACGAGGTGTTCCAGGTCTCCGACGCCAAAGTCGTCGAACAGTTCGCCGCGCAGCACCACATCGGCCGGCTGGCCATGTGGTCCCTGACACGGGACCAGGCGTGTGCGCAGCCGGCGTCGTGGGCCTCACCCACCTGCTCCTCGATCCAGCAGAACGCGTACGACTTCTCGCACACCTTCGAGGCCTTCACCGGCTGACCCCACCCCGGAGGCCCGCCTCGGAGACAGGGACAGGTGCCGGTTCTGCCCACACAGGACCGGTGCCTGTTCCGCCTCGTACTGTCGTGCGCACGACAACGCCCGCCTCCTGGGACATCGCCAGGTGGCGGGCGTTACGTTTTTTCCCCACGTGGGCGCCAACGGGAGTTCGGGGCGGGGGCGCCGCATGCGGGTCGTGACCCGAGGTGGTGCAGCCCGGGGGGGCTACTCAAGCGAAACGCTCCAAGGGGCCCGTCCCTTGGAGCGTCGCCGGTACGTCCCCCGTTGGGTACTGCGACGAGATTCCCTGGGCGGGTCAGCCCTCACGCTGCGGCGGGATGCCGTTCAGCAGAGCGCGGACCTCCTGCTCGCGGTAGCGGCGGTGGCCCCCCAGAGTGCGGATAGAGGTCAGCTTGCCGGCCTTGGCCCAGCGCGTGACCGTCTTGGGGTCGACGCGGAACATCGTGGCGACCTCGGCGGGCGTGAGCAGAGGCTCAGCGTCCGGCGTACGTGCGGTCATATGGACTCCTCCTGACGGAAACGGGCGCCCAGCGCGCCCGATTTCTCGTGGACCCTCCCCGATAGCCTCGCTTGCCCGGTCCCGGGAAGACCGTGCGGCCGTGTCGGTTATAGGACGAACGGCTTGTCGTTCACAGTACAAGTACACCATCCAACCGGGGCCGTGGGCGATATCTATGAAATCGATACACAAAACCCGCACCGGCCGACCGCGGACGTAGGGGCCGATATACGGACAGCTTCACCCCTGTAACGCTGTGTCGATCCAGGACGGCATCAGCTGGTTGCTTCACCCGCCATGCCCGGATTCGACCCGGCGGCCGGGCGGCGAAACCGGTCCGGAACCGACCCGAGGGATGATCTTGCCATCGAGGACAGTCGGTGCGGAAGACCTCTGATCGTTGAACGTGCCGCGACCTAGTTGGCCCGCGCGAGCACACGCACGGCATCCCACTTAGCGCGATAACGCAGATACGCAGCGGTCACCCCCGTATCGTCACCCTGAGCCAGGGCAGCGAGACCGTCCGCCACATACCGCACCGAACAGTCCAGGACGATTCCGTCTACCCGCTCCTCGGCGCCCAACGCGCCCTGAGCCACCAGCAACCCCATCAGACCGCCGTAGTCGAGTTCGACGACGGACAGGGGGTGGAACTCCTCCAGCCACATTCCCAGCGTCTCCACGGCCTCCACAAGCGGCCCCGCCCCGAGCGACCTCTTGAGGACTCGCAGCGCCCTGGCACAGCGCTTGCGCGCCTGGCTCATCGCGGTCCGGAACTGGAGCGTCACCGCGGCGACCTTCTCATCGCCCTGGCCGCCACCGCCGCCACCACCCCCACCGCTGCCGTCGCTCCCGTCGCCCGGCACGGCGTCCTCCAGGCCGAAAAGGACGAGCCAGCGAATCGGCACCTGCCAGGAGGCCGTCAGGATGTGCGGCAGGGCCTCGGGGTCCTCGGCCCACCACCGCTCGTACTCGCTGTCCGCGCGGTCGAGCACCGGCTGCGGCCAGAACAGCCGGACCCCGCCGTCGCCGTGGACCGCGCGCAGCTCGGTCAGCGCCAGCCAGGACCGCAGCCGCGACTGCCACGGGCACAGCAGTGGGTTCTCTCCGTTGTCCAGCACATAGGCGACCCGGGACTCGTTCTCCGGAACGGCGATGGGAGGGACCGCCACGAGGCCGCGCAATGAGGTGCCCTGCTCCTCGGCGAGAGTCTTGGGCTCGGGGTTCCGCTGGAGCCAGGACTCCCACTCGGCGCGCTCTCCAGCCGGGAATGCGGCCAGCGGCTCATACACCCGCAGGTAGGCCATATAGGGCGCCGGAATCGCGCCGCCGGGGGATGCGCGCACGTAGTGATGCTCTCACCTATGGAGCCGCGGCGCGCCACGCATGTGCCCGAACGTTCGGTGAACCACCGATCCACGCCACTTATGCCCCACGCGCTCGTTCGCCGCCCGCCGCGAATAGGCTTCCTCCATACTGCCTCCATCTTCAGGGGTTCAGACCGGGCGATCCCCGTGCGGCCCCGCCCGACGGAGGCCTCTACCACAGCAAGCCTCCCCGACCACCAGTCATCACCAGGAGCAACGCAGTGTCTGACAAGCCTGACAACGACGTCAGCGAGGTATTCGCCAACGACCACGAGCAGGTCGTGTACTGCCGCGACGAGGAGACCGGCCTGAAGGCCATCATCGCGGTCCACAACACTCTGCTCGGCCCCGGCCTCGGCGGTACCCGCTTCTTCCCCTACGCCAGCGAGCAGGACGCGCTGAAGGACGTCCTGCGCCTGTCCCGGGGCATGTCCTACAAGAACGCCCTCGCCGGTCTGGACCTCGGCGGCGGCAAGGCCGTCATCATCGGCGACCCGAACGAGATCAAGTCCGAGGCGCTGCTGCGCGCCTACGGCCGCTTCGTGCAGTCCCTTAACGGGCGCTACTACACGGCATGCGACGTCGGCACCTATGTGCAGGACATGGACGTCGTCTCCAGGGAGTCGAAGTTCGTCACCGGCCGCTCGGTCGAGTCCGGCGGCGCCGGCGATTCCTCCGTGCTCACCGCGTACGGCGTGTTCCAGGGTATGCGCGCCTCTGCCGAGTACCTGTGGGGCTCGTCCTCACTGGCCGGCAAGCGGGTCGGCATCTCCGGCGTCGGCAAGGTCGGGCGCTACCTGGTGGGGCACCTGATCGAGGACGGCGCGTCGATCGTGGCGACCGACCCGTACGAGGGCGCGATCCAGTGGCTGCGCGACAACTACGCGCAGGTTGAGATCGTCTCCACCACCGAGGAGCTCATCGCGGCCGACATAGACGTCTATGCCCCGTGCGCCCTCGGCGGAGCCCTGGACGACGCCAGCGTCGCCGCGCTGACCGCGAAGATCGTCTGCGGCGCCGCGAACAACCAGCTCGCGCACCCCGGCGTGGAGAAGCAGCTGGAGGCGCGCGGGATCCTGTACGCGCCCGATTATCTGGTGAACTCCGGCGGTGTGATCCAGGTCGCAGACGAGATCCACGGCTTCGATTTCGAGCGCGCCAAGCGCCGCGCGTCGGGCATTTTCGACACGACGGCGCGCATCTACTCCCTGGCGTCGGAGGAGGGTGTGCCCCCTTCGGTGGCCGCCGACCGGCTCGCCGAACGCCGCATGCGCGACGTGGGTCGCTTGCGCGGCGTATACCTGCCGTAGGCCTCCCGATGGGACGCCTCGTCAGATACCCCCGGTGGCGCGTGGCATCGACGCGGGTATAAGCGCTATCGTGGGGTCGTGCCTGTGACACCCGAGTAACGCGGTCGGCTATGCCTGTTCGTGCCGATCAGCCGTATGGCTCGTACCGATCGGTTGGGGAAACAGGTACCGTGAATTCTCACGACTGACCGTATGACCGGAGCAGGGGCAGACCAGCCCCGATCGTTGAGGGGGTCGAGCCAATGGGGCGCGGCCGGGCCAAGGCCAAGCAGACGCGGGTCGCCCGAGACCTGAAGTATCGCGACGTGGGGACCGACCTGACGCAGCTCCAGCGTGAGCTGCAGCGGGACGGACACACGTCCAACGGGCACACCGCCGAGGCACCGTCGCAGCAGGACGACGACGACGCGGACGACGACGAGTTGTACGCGAAGTACGCCGACGAAGACGGCGATGACGACTACGACAGCGCGGACGACGGCGGTTCCCACCGCAGTCACCACCGCCGCAGTTGAGGCTGGACCGGGCCGCCGAGCGCCGGTTGAGTAGGCCCGTCCCACTGGGACGGGCCTTCGTCACGCCCGAAACGGATTCGCGCGCATGATGCGTGCGGGTCTCGTGGGACGCAAGTCGCGCCCCAGCGGTCCGACCGCCGAGGCGCCTTTTTGGGTTTCCCGAATGCTTCCTACTACGCGGCGTAGTCGCCGTGCAGGGACGCCGCGCCGTCGCCGCCCTTCGCACCGCCCACGGTCATCGCCCCCTCGGACGCGACGACCTCGCCGCACACCCAGCTCGGCAATCCGCGCCCGGCCAGCAGCGCCAGCGCCGGGTCGACCGCGGCCGGCGGCAGCACCGCGACCATCCCGACGCCCATGTTCAGCGTCTTCTCCAGCTCCAGCGTCGCCACCCCGCCGAGCCGCCCGACCGTGCCGAACACCGCCGGCGGGGTCCAGGTGCCGCGGTCCAGCCGGGCCTCCAGGCCCGCCGGGATGATCCGGGCGATGTTCGCCGCCACGCCGCCGCCGGTGATGTGCGAGAACGCGTGCACCCCGGGCTTTCCGTTCCCCCCCACCGCGGCGATCAGCGCCAGGCAGTCCAGCGAGTAGATCCGGGTCGGCTCCAGCAGCTCCTCGCCGAGCGTGCGGCCGAACTCCGGCACCTCCCGGTCCAGCTCCCAGCCCGCGACGTCGAAGAACACGTGCCGCAGCAGCGAGTACCCGTTGGAGTGCGCGCCGGAGGAGGCCATCGCGACCAGCACGTCGCCCTCGCGGACCCGCTCGGCGCCGAGCACCCGGTCGGCCTCGACGACCCCGGTCCCGGCCCCGGCCACGTCGTACTCACCCGGCTTGAGCAGGCCCGGGTGCTCCGCGGTCTCGCCGCCGACCAGCGCGCAGCCGGCCAGCACGCAGCCCTCGGCGATGCCCTTGACGATCCCGGCGACCACCTCGGGCACCACCTTGCCGGTGGCGATGTAGTCGGTCATGAACAGCGGCTCGGCACCGCAGACCACCAGGTCGTCCACGACCATGCCGACCAGGTCGCGGCCGATGGAGTCGTGCTTGTCCATCCGCTGCGCGATCGCCACCTTGGTGCCCACGCCGTCGGTGGAGGTGGCCAGCAGCGGCCGGTCGTACGCCTTCAGCGCCGAGGCGTCGAACAGGCCCGCGAAGCCGCCGATGCCGCCGAGGACCTCCGGCCGGCGGGTCTTGGCGACCCACTCCTTCATCAGCTCGACCGCGCGGTCGCCGGCCTCGATGTCGACGCCGGCCGCCGCGTAGGTGGCTCCGGCGGCCTCGGGGGCTCCAGACATGGGTGAAATTCCTTTGATGTCGGCGTCAGCCGCGCGCCGGGTTACGGCCGCGACAGGGCGTCGGTGTGGGCCAGCGGGTCGACCGCGATCTCCAGGAGGTGCTTGCCCAGCAGCTCCTCCTCGGGCAGCTCGATCGGGTACACGCCGTCGAAGCAGGCCCGGCACAGCCGGTCGGCCGGCTGGTGCGTGGCCTCGGTCATGCCGTCGAGGGTGATGTAGGCCAGCGAGTCGGCGCCTATCGACTTGGCGATCTCGTCGGTGCTCAGCCCGTTGGCGATCAGCTCGGCGCGGGTGGCGAAGTCGATGCCGTAGAAGCACGGCCACTTCACCGGCGGGGAGGAGATCCGCAGGTGGACCTCGGTGGCGCCGGCCTCGCGCAGCATCTTGAGCACCGCGCGCTGGGTGTTGCCGCGCACGATCGAGTCGTCCACCACCACGAGGCGCTTGCCCTCGATGACCTCGCGCAGCGCGTTGAGCTTCAGCCGCACACCGAGCTGGCGCAGGGTCTGGCTGGGCTGGATGAAGGTGCGGCCGACGTAGGCGTTCTTCACGAAGCCCTGGCCGAAGGGGATGCCGGACTCCTCGGCGAAGCCGATCGCGGCCGGGGTGCCCGACTCCGGCGTGGCGATCACCAGATCGGCCTCGACCGGCGCCTCACGGGCCAGGGTGCGGCCCATCTCCACGCGCGCGGCGTGCACGTTGCGGCCGGCGATCGTGGCGTCCGGGCGGGCCAGGTAGACGTACTCGAAGACGCAGCCCTTGGGCCGGGGCTCGGCGAAGTGCCGGGAGCGCAGGCCGTTCTCGTCGACCGCGATCAGCTCGCCGGGCTCGATCTCCCGGATGAAGCTCGCGCCGACGGTGTCCAGCGCGGCCTGCTCGGAGGCCACCACCCAGCCGCGGTCCAGGCGGCCGAGCATCAGCGGCCGCACGCCCTGCGGGTCGCGCGCGGCGTAGAGCGTGGTCTCGTCCATGAACACCAGGGAGAAGGCCCCGCGCAGCTGCGGCAGCACCTCCACGGCCGCGTCCTCCAGGGAGCGGTCCGAGTAGGACGCCATCAGCTCGGTCATGAGCCCGGTGTCCGAGGTCATGGCGTGCTTGTCGGTGGCGCCGGTCCTGGTCCGGCGCTCGGCGGCCATGCGGCCCAGCTCGCCGGTGTTGGTCAGGTTGCCGTTGTGGCCCAGCGCCACGGCGCCGTGCGTGGTGGCGCGGAAGGTCGGCTGCGCGTTCTCCCACACCGAGGAGCCGGTGGTGGAGTAGCGGGCGTGGCCGATGGCCAGGTACCCCTGCAGGGACTGCAGGGTGGCCTCGTCGAAGACCTGGGAGACCAGGCCCATGTCCTTGTAGACCAGGATCTGCTTGCCGTTGGACACGGCGATGCCGGCGGATTCCTGGCCGCGGTGCTGCAGCGCGTACAGGCCGAAGTACGCGAGCTTCGCGACCTCTTCGCCGGGGGCCCAGACACCGAAGACTCCGCAGGCGTCCTGCGGGCCGGTGTCCTGGGGGTCGAGTTCGTGGGTGAGTCTGCCATCGCCGGGGCGGAAGCCGGAAGGGTGGATCACACGTCGAGTCTATGCCACGGACTGTGATGATCCTCCCGACTGATAAGCCACTCCCATTTGGGCAGATGTGAGGATCAGCACGTCCGTGAGCCTCGCCCCGTCAGCGCTCACCCCATCAAGGGCAGGAATTCCTTCAGGTCCGCGCGCTGGCCCGAGGCCGACACCAACGCCTGGTCCATCGCCTCGTCCCAGGTGATGCGGCCGGCCGCGAGCCGGATCCAGGTCCGCGGCGCCATCTCGACCACGTTCGGCGGGGTGCCGCGGGTGTGGCGCGGCCCCGGGACGCACTGCACGGCGGCGAACGGCGGCACCCGCAGCTCCACCGAATTGCCCGGGACCTTGGTGGCCATCGCGTCCGCCAACTGGCGGACGGTGATCGCCAGCGCCTCCCGGTCGTGCGGGAACTCGATCCCGGTGGAGCGTTCCAGGTCGTCGGCGTGCACCGTGGCCTCCACGATCCGCGAGACCAGGAAGTCGTCGAAGCGCATCGGCCCGAACCGCATCGCGATCAGGTCCTCGTCGCCGTAGCGCTCCATGAGCTTCTCGGACTCCGCGACCTCGTCGGCGAGGACCACGCCCTCCTCGACCAGCTCGCGGGTGACGGCGTCCACGGCGGCCGCGGCGGTGGGGGTGGCCGTCATCCAGTCGTAGACCTCGGCCTGCCCGCCCTCGACCGGCAGCGCCGCCCAGGACTGCACGCTGTGCACGGTGTAGGCGACGTGCCCGACCAGCGTCCGGGTGTCCCAGCCGGTCAGCTTCGAGGGTGCCGACAGCTGCTCGGGCGTCAGGCGGGCGGCGTACTCGATGTGCGCCTGCCACTGGTTCGCGACGGCTTGGCGGACCTTGGCGGGGGCGGGGCGGCGGGTCTTCGGCATGGCCGGAATATAACGGACCTGCGAGAGGGCCGGGGAGGGCCAATTCGGGTGCTTTGGCATGCGGAGGAGTTCTTGTGACGTCCGACTTTCGGCGGCCCGGCGGAGCTGAGGACAAACTCATCCATTGTGGTGAATCAGCGTCGCGTGTGCGGTGATCTGCCTGATTCGCGACTACCGTGCTGTCACCGTGATCACCGCCGAGAGCCCCGCCCCCGCACCCACCGACGCCGCCCCGACCCCCGAGCGCGCCGCGCTGTCCGGTGCGATCGACGCGCAGGCACGGCGCATGGACCAGCTGTCCGCGGCGATCGTGCGGGCCACCTCGCAGGTGACGTGGTCCGGGCGCGCCGCGGAGCGGTTCCGGGCCCGCGCGGCGGAGCGGTCGCGGGAGTGCTTGCAGCTGGCGGTGGCCCTGCGGGCTTCGGCCGAGCGGGTGCACGCCGCGGCTGTGGCGGCGGCACAGGCGGCACAGGCGGCACAGCATGCTGCGGCCGGGCAGCCCGGACCCGAGGGCAGGGGACACGCGGACATCGTCGGGACGATCAGCGGGATGGTCGGCGGCACTGCGAGTGGGCTGGCCAGCGGCGCGGCGGGTACGGCTGGTACCGCTCCGGAAGCCGGAGCCGGCGCGCACGGACCGGCGCGATGAGCGCGGCGAGCCCGGAGGCGGCGTCGGCGGGCGCCAGCTTCTACGCGCTCGGGCCGGAGTTCGAGTGGCTGGCCGCCGCCTGGGACGGCTTCGCCCACGAGCTCGGCGAGGTCGGCAGCACGCTGCGGCACGTCGTCGAGGCCGCCACGGCCGATCCCCAGCTGGCGGCGGAGTCCTCGGGCCTCGCGGCGCTGGAGTCGGCGACCGAGCGGCTGGTCCGGGAACTGGTCGAGGACGCGGCACGGATCCGGCACACACAGACGACCTACGAGCAGGCCGACGCGGCGGTGCACGCGGCCGTGCCTCCGATGCACTCTCCGGCGACGGTGCCGTCCGGGCACGGCTCCTCCGCTCCGAGCACCCAGGACATCCCCGTGTTCGGCGCCGGACAAGAGAACGTCACCGGTTTGGCCGCGGCGGGGTCCTACGCCGGATCCGCAGACCTGGCCGGGCAGGGCGCGTCCGCATCCCCTCCGGCACCCGCATCCGCGCCCGACGGCTCAGGCCTCTGGCATCCGGCCGGCGCCGGCGGCCAGGACCTGTCCGAGACCGCGCTCGGCACCCTGAGCCGCGTTCGCCGCCAGATGATCGCGCACGCCGAACACTGGGTCGCGCAACGCATCCCCTACAACCAGGGGCTGTGGCACGAGGGCTACCGCACGGACTGCTCCGGCTACGTCTCCATGTGCTGGGGCCTGCGCGACTCCCTGGTGACGTCGACCATGCCGCACGTGGCGCACCGGATCGCCAAAGAGGACCTGCGCCCCGGCGACGTCCTGCTGAACACGGATGTCACCACCGGCCACGTCATCCTCTTCGACAGGTGGGCCGACTACGCGCACAACTCCTATGTGGGCTACGAGCTGTGTCCCCAGGGGACGCTGCACCACGTGATCCCATATCCGTACTACAACGGGTTCGGCGTATACGAGCCCTACCGCTACAACAATGCAGGTGACTGATCAGCGCCACGCCCCTACCGTGGACGCACTATGGCCTGGTTCGTACATCTGACTCCGGAGAAGAACTCCGCGCGCGTCCGCCGCTCCGGCCTATCGCCGGTCAGCCGGTCGCGCAGCGATGACCCGCGCCCCGGCCTCTTCTGCACGCCGCTCCTCGCCGACTACACGTTGACCTACCAGTGGTCCCGCGAGATCAAGCGCTGGAAGTCGCCGCGCCTGGTCGGCGTCCACTTCCGGATACCGGACGACACCGCGGTGACCGTGGGCTACTACGGCGACGCTCCGCAGGAAGTGACAGCGGCGCAAGCAGTAGCGCGCTTCCTATCGCTGTCTCCAGAGGAGATGCGCGGATACGAAGTCTTCCTCCCCCGCGGTGTCGACGCTAAGGAGATCCGACGCATCAGGTCTCTCCAGCGCCCCATCGGCTGGCGCTATAGGCCGAACGCGCACGGCTACAAGCCCTGCCCCTGCCCGGCGTGCATGAACGCGGGCGAGTACCGGATCTCCCAAATCCGCGACAAGTCCTCGTACTACGACCGGAGCCACATCCGGCCCCGCCAGGAAGTCCTGGAGAAGCTCCGCATCGCACAGGACAGCACGGAGATCATCGACCTCCTCGACGAACTCCAGGGCCGAGGCCAAGCCGACGCCTTCCGCATCGCGCACCTCGCCGACCACCCGGACCCAGCCGTCCGCGAAGCACTCGCCTACGCGCTCTGCGGCTTCAACAAGAAGGTCGCCGCAGAGCTTCTGGAGAAGCTCCGCAGCGACCCAGTCAAGGATGTCCGCGAGGCCGCCGGAGCGGACGAGGACGACGCCGTCTAGACCGTCAGGCGTCCACCACCGAGTGCCCGAACAACTTCCGGAACGGCGCCTCATGCGCCGCGCGCAGCTCCGCCATCGGCACGGTGAACTGCCCCTGCACCTCCAGGGTGTCGCCGTCCACGACGCCGACGCGCGCCACGGGCAGCCCGCGCGCCACGCACATGTCGGTGAACCGCAGTTCCTCGCTGCGCGGGACCGCGACCAGCGCGCGCCCCGCCGACTCGGAGAACAACGCGACGAAGGGGTCCAGCGCACCGCCGTCCGCGTCCGTCTCCGGGAGCACCAGGCGGGCGCCGTTCCCGCCGCGCAGGCAGCTCTCCACGACCGCCTGCGCCAGACCGCCGTCGGACAGGTCGTGCGCCGCCGAGAGCATGCCGTCGCGCGATCCGGCGATCAGCACCTCGCCGAGTACCTTCTCGCGGTTCAGGTCCAGGCGCGGGGGGAGGCCGCCGAGGTGGCCGTGGACCTCGTGGGCCCATTCCGAGCCGCCGAACTCGTCGCGGGTGTCGCCGAGGAGCAGCAGGATCTCGCCCTCGCGCTCGAAGGCGCTGCGGGTGCGGCGCTCGACGTCGTCGATGACGCCGAGGACGCCGACCACGGGGGTCGGGTGGATGTTCAGCTCGCCGGTCTGGTTGTAGAAGGACACGTTGCCGCCGGTGACCGGGGTCCCCAGCTCCAGGCAGGCGTCGGCCAGGCCGCGGCAGGCCTCGGCGAACTGCCACATGACGTCCGGGTCCTCCGGGGAGCCGAAGTTCAGGCAGTCGGTGACGGCCAGCGGCTTGGCGCCGGTGGCGGCCACGTTGCGGTAGGCCTCGGCCAGCGCCAGCTGCGCGCCCCGGTACGGGTCGAGCTTGGTGAAGCGGCCGTTGCCGTCGGTGGACAGTGCCACGCCGAGCGAGGTGCCCGGCAGCGCGGCGTCCAGCCGCACCATCCCGGAGTCCTCGCCGTGCCCGAGGACGGTGTTGCCCTGGACGCGGTGGTCGTACTGCTCCACGGCCCAGGTCTTGTCGGCCAGGTTCGGCGAGCCGACCAGCCGCAGCAGCGTCTCGCGCAGCTCCGCCGCGTTCCCCGGCCGCTTCAGCCGGGAAGCGGTCGGCACGTCGGCCTGCAGCGCGTCCTGCCACTCCGGCCGCGCGAACGGCCGGTTGTACACCGGGCCCTCGTGCGCCAGGGTCCGCGGCGGGACGTCCACGATCAGCTCGCCGTGCCACCACATGCGCAGCCGGCCGGTGTCGGTGACCTCGCCGAGCGCGGTCGCGGTGACGTCCCACTTCTCGCAGACCGCCAGGAACGCCTCGACCTTGGCCGGCTCGACCACGGCCATCATCCGCTCCTGCGACTCCGACATGAGGACTTCCTCAGGGGTCAGCGTCGAGTCGCGCAGCGGCGCGGCGTCCAGCCGCACGTCCATGCCGCCGGTGCCGGCCGCGGCCAGCTCGGTGGTGGAGCAGGTGAGCCCGGCCGCGCCCAGGTCCTGGATGCCCACGACCAGATCGGCCGCGAAGATCTCCAGGCAGCACTCGATGAGCACCTTCTCCATGAACGGGTCCCCGACCTGGACAGAGGGCCGCTTGGCCGGACCGTCCGCGTCGAAGGTGGCGCTGGCCAGCACCGAGGCGCCGCCGATGCCGTCGCCGCCGGTGCGGGCGCCGAACAGGATCACCTGGTTGCCCGGGCCCGGGGCCTTGGCGAGCTTGATCTCGTCGGCCCGCAGGACGCCCACGCACAGCGCGTTCACCAGCGGGTTGCCCAGGTAGCAGGGGTCGAAGACGATCTCGCCGCCGATGTTCGGCACGCCCAAGCAGTTGCCGTAGCCGCCGATGCCGGCCACCACGCCGGGCAGCACCCGCGCGGTGTCCGGGGCGTCGGCGGGGCCGAAGCGCAGCGGGTCCATGACGCCGATCGGGCGGGCGCCCATGGTGAGGATGTCGCGGACGATGCCGCCTACCCCGGTCGCCGCACCCTGATACGGCTCGACGTAGGAGGGGTGGTTGTGCGACTCCACCTTGAAGGTGACGGCCAGGCCCTCGCCGACGTCCACGACGCCGGCGTTCTCGCCCGGGCCGACCAGCAACGCGGCGGTCTTCGGGGCCTTCTCGCCGAACTGCTTCAGGTGCACCCGGGAGGACTTGTAGGAGCAGTGCTCGGACCACATGACCGAGTACATGGCCAGCTCCGAGGAGCTGGGGCGGCGGCCCAGGATCTCGCGGACGCGCAGGTACTCGTCCTCGGTCATGCCGAGCTCGCGGAACGGCTGCTTCACGTCGGGGGTCTCGGCGGCCTTGGCGACGGTGTCGAACGCGACCGCGGTGTCCACGAACACGTCGGTCGTGTCGAAGACGTTCTCGGAGGAGTTGCCGGTGCTCATGCGGAAACCAAGCTCTTGAGGATCGAGGTGAAGAACGGCAGGCCGTCGGTGCCCGGGACCCTGCGATTCTCGATGAACCCAGCGGGGCCGGTCAGGTCGTCGATGGCGTACTCGGGGTGCGGCATCAGGCCGACCACGTTCCCGGCGGCGTTGGTGATGCCGGCGATGTCCCGCGCGGCGCCGTTCGGGTTCGCGACGTAGCGTGCCAGCACGCGGCCCTCGGCCTCCAGCGCGTCGAGGGTGTGCGCGTCGGCGACGAAGCGGCCGTCCACGTTCTTGATCGGGATGACGGCCTCGGCGCCGACCTCGTAGTCCGAGGTCCAGGCCGTGCGGTTGTTCTCGATACGCAGGGTCACGTCGCGGTTGATGAAGTGCAGGTCCCCGTTGCGGATCATCGCGCCTTCCAGCAGGTGCGCCTCGCACAGCACCTGGAAGCCGTTGCAGATGCCCAAGACCGGCAGGCCGCCGCGGGCCGCGTCGATGATCGTGTCCATCACCGGGGAGAACCGGGCGATGGCGCCGGCGCGCAGGTAGTCGCCGTAGGAGAAGCCACCGGGAAGCACGACCGCGTCGACCTGGTGCAGGTTCTGCTCCTTGTGCCAGAGCGCCACCGGCTCGGCCCCGACCGCCGCGGCGGCGCGCAGCGCCTGCTGGTCGTCCAGGGTGCCGGGAAAGGTGACGACGCCGATGCGGGCGGGCATCAGACGCTCTCGCCGGTCTCGCCGGCCTCGTCCAGCACGGTGACGTGGAAGTCCTCGATCACGGTGTTGGCCAGCAGCTTCTCGGCCATCTGCTCGGCGGTGGCCCGCAGGGTGGCCGGGTCGGCGTCCGCGAGGTCGAGCACGAAGCGCTTGCCCTGGCGGACGTTGGTGACGGAGTCGAAGCCCATGCGAGGAAGTGCGCGCTGCACCGCCTGGCCCTGGGGGTCGAGGATCTCGGGCTTGAGCATGACGTCGACGAGGACGCGGGCCACAGGTACTCCCATTGCTTCAGCCGCGGCACGTCCGCGCCGGGGCTATTGGATGGCGGTGGAGCCGATTCTACCGGGGGTTATGTGTGCCTCCGGCCGCTTGACGAGAAGCTCACCCGACAGGGCTCCGCGCAGTGTGCGCGCCGCGGTCACGCCCCACGCGGCCACCAGCAGCGCATAGAGCCCGCAGGCCAGCCACGCGTAGGCGGCCAGACCGGTGTGGTGCCACAACCCCGTGGCTCCGGTCACACACGTCCCGATCGGGAAGGTGAAGGCCCACCAGGTCAGCGCGAACGGCAGGCCGTCGCGCCGGGCCTCGGCGACCACCAGCAGGGCCAGCACCAGCCAGATCATCGCGAAGCCGAGCACCGGCACGCCGTAGAGCACCGCGAACGGCTTCAGGGCGGCGGCCAGTTGCGGGCTCACGACGCCCTGCCCGACGTCGGCGAGGTTGTTCACGGCCGTCACCGACTGGCCGAGCGGGCCCAGCACCAGGAACAGGCCGGGCGCGGCCACACTCCACCGGGGCTTGTGGTGAACCAGCCGGGAGAAGACCACGGGCAGGATGATCATCGTGGCCAGCAGGCTGATGCCGAACATCGCGTAGCAGCCCAGCAGCATCGTCTCGCGGAGCTGACCGGCCGCGACGTGCGGGATCAGCTGCGGGCCGGTGGCGGCCGAGACCATCGGCGCGACGATCGGCAGCAGCCAGGCCGGGGTCGCGCTGCCCTCGGCGATCTCGTGCCGGGTCATCATCAGGTACGGCACCACCACCGTGGTGGCCAGGCCGATCAGCGTGCCGACCAGCCACAGCGTCCAGGCCAGCCCGAGCGCCGCGCCGGTGCCGATCCAGGCCCGGCCGACGATCATCGTCCCGGCCGAGACGGCGGTCATCGCCATCGACAGGCAGCCGTAGAACGGCGCGACCGCCGGGTCGAGGAGGTCGCGGCGGGCCTGGTCGGCGTGCCAGCGCCAGTGCGCGGCGCGGGCCAGGAGGACCACCGCGAGCCAGAGGAGCGCGGCGGCCCAGACCACGGTCACGGCCACGCGAGGCACGCCCCGCTCGAAGCCCGGCAGCCCGGCACCGGCGTTGGCGATGATCGCCGTGCCCATCACCGAGGCGTACCAGTTCGGGCCGATGTGGCGGAAGGCGTCGCGCGGCGCCACGCCGGACCATCGGGACCTCGCCGACATCGCGGGACTCACTGGAAGCTGGATCGTGTGCGCCATGCCTCCAGCCTCGCCCGCGAAGCCCGGCGCCACTAGCCCCCGATCGGGCATGAGGTCATAGAGGTTTCCTATGACCCGGCCCTGTGAGCTGCGGCTCCTAGTCGAACTTCACTCCGGTGAGCCGTTCGTAGGCCTCGACGTAGCGGGCCCGGGTGGCCGCCACGACCTCCGGCGGCAGCAGCGGCGGCGGAGTGTCGGAGGCGAGGTCCCAGCCGGAGGCCGGGGAGGTCAGCCAGTCGCGGACGTACTGCTTGTCGAAGGACGACTGCGTGCGGCCCGGCTTCCACTCGTCGGCCGGCCAGAACCGCGAGGAGTCCGGGGTCAGCACCTCGTCGGCCAGGACCAGGGTCCCGCCGCGCAGCCGCCCGAACTCGAACTTCGTGTCGGCCAGGATGATCCCGCGCTCCTCGGCGATCTCCCGGGCCCGCGAGTACACGGCCAGCGTCAGGTCCTTGAGGTGCGCGGCCAGCTCCGGGTCCGCGATCCGCTCGGCCATCACGTCGAAGCTGACGTTCTCGTCGTGCGTGCCGACCTCGCCCTTCATCGCCGGGGTGAAGATCGGCCGGTCCAGCCGGGAGCCGTCGACCAGCCCGGGCGGCAGTTGAACGCCGTTCGCGGTGCGGGTCTTCTCGTACTCCGCGAGCCCGGACCCGGTGAGGTAGCCGCGCGCCACGCACTCCACCGGCACCATGGCGAGCTTGCGGCAGAGCATCGAGCGCCCGCGCAGCTCCTCCTTGTAGGGCTGGAGCTCGGCCGGGAACTGGTCGACGTCCGCACTGATCACGTGGTTCGGCACCAGGTCGGCGAGCTGCTTGAACCACCACATGGACAGCTGGGTCAGGATCCGGCCCTTGTCCGGGATCTCGGACTCCAGCACGTAGTCGAAGGCCGAGATCTTGTCCGAGGCGACGAGGAGCAGGTCGTCGCCGACCGCGTACAGGTCGCGGATCTTGCCGCTGGCGAGGTGGTTCAGGCCGGTGATCACGGGCTCAGAATACCGGCGGTTCAGCTCGCCTTCGGCTCCCGCTCATACAGCCGCCGCGACCAGGCGTAGGACAACACCGCGACGCCGAGGCACCAGGCGAGCGTGACGACCAGGTTGTCCCCGATCTTCGTGCCGGTCAGCAGGCCGCGCAGCGTCTCGTTGACCGGGGTGAAGGGCTCGTACTGGGAGAACCAGCGCATCCCCGTCGGCAGCGAGGCGGTCGGGACGAAGCCGCTGCTCAGGAAGGGCAGGAGCATGAGGAACATCGGCGAGTTGCTGGCCGTCTCCACGCTCTTGGCCGACAGCCCGAGGCCCACGCACAGCCAGGTGACGGCGAAGGTGAGGAGCAGGACCACGCCGACGGCGGCGAACCACTCGGCCACTCCCGCGTGCGGCCGGAAGCCGACGGCGATGGCGGCCAGGGTCACGACTGTGACGCTCACCATGGTCTGGATCGCGGCGCCGACGACGTGTCCGGTCAGCACCGAGGAGCGGGCGACGGCCATGGTCCGGAAGCGGGCGATGATGCCCTCGGTCATGTCCTGGGCCACGGCGATCGCGGTGCCCTGCGCGGCGGCGGCGACCGCCATCACGATGATCGCCGGGGCCACGTAGGCGGCGTAGGCCTCGCGGCCGCCGTGCACGCCGACCGGGGTGCCGCTGCCGAGCCCGGAGCCGAGGGTCCCGCCGAAGACGTAGACGAACAGGAGCAGGAAGACCAGCGGCATCATCGTGACCATGAGGGTCAGCGAGGGGTAGCGCAGCATGTGGCGCAGGTTGCGGCGGAGCATGATGCGGGCGTGGACCCAGGCGTGGGTCCGGGTGTCGACGCCGCCGGGACGGCCATCGGCCAGGGTCAGGGTACTCATCGTCAAGCCCTTTCCTTGTCGGTCTTGCCGGTCAGCGCGAAGAACACGTCGTCCAGATCGGGGGTGTGCACGGCCAGCGCCTCGACCTCGACCGAGGCGTCGTCCAGCCGCTGGAGCAGGGTCCGCAGGGTGCTGACCCGGCCGTCGCCGGCCAGCTGGAGCGTGAGCGCGTCGTCGTCGCGGCCGGTCGGGGCGAGCACCAGCGCGGCGGCGTCGAGTTCGGCGCGGTCGGCGAAGGTCAGCTCGATGTGCCCGCCGGGGACGCGCGTCTTGAGCTCGGCCGGGGTCCCCTCGGCCACGATGCGTCCGCCGTCGAGCACCGCGACCCGGTGCGCGAGCTGGTCGGCCTCATCCAGATATTGCGTCGTCAGCAGGATGGTCGTCCCCTCCGCGACCAGCCCGCGGATGATGTCCCACATGACGCGGCGGCTACGCGGGTCCAGACCCGTGGTCGGCTCGTCGAGGAAGATCACCTTCGGGTTCCCGACCAGCGTCATCGCCAGGTCGAGCTTGCGCTTCATCCCCCCGGAATAGGTCGCCGCCGGCTTGTCGGCCGCCTCAGCGAGCTCGAAGCGTTCCAGCAGGTCCCCGGCCCGCCGCCGGCCCTCCGCCTTCGGCAGCAGGTGCAGATCGGCCATCAGCATCAGGTTCTCCCGACCCGTGAGATAGCCGTCGACCGCGGAGAACTGGCCGGTGACGCCGATCGCACGGCGCACCGCCTGCGGATCCTTCGCCGGGTCGTGGCCGGCGATCCGGATGTCACCCGCGTCCGGCCGCAGGTAGGTGGTCAGCAGGTGCACGGCGGTGGTCTTGCCGGCCCCGTTCGGGCCGAGCAGCGCCAGAATCGTCCCGGCCGGCACGCTCAGGTCGATGCCGTCGAGCACGGTCTTCTCCCCGAAGGACTTGCGCAGGCCGCGGGCGGAGATCGCCGGAACGGAGTCCGCGGCGGCGGGCCGGGCACCGGGAATCGTCACGGTCCTCACTCCTCGTCCAGACGCGGCGCGCGGCGGATGGCGACCTCGCCGAGCTTGGTGCTGGCGTGGATCTCCACCTTGTCGACCGGCTCGCCGGCCTGCGGCTCGTCGGCGGCGTCGAGCTCGTTGTGGACCCGGCCGACGCCGGCGTTCAGGTCCAGCCAGGCGGCGCTGCCCTCGCGGACGCCGACCTCGACGGAGCCGTTCTTGGAGGTGGCGGTCACCTTGCCGCGCACGACCTCGCCGATCCGCACCTCGCCGTTGGAGGTGGTGGCGGTGAGGTCGGACAGCGCACGGTCGACGTAGACGCCGCCGTTGGCGGAGCGGACGGTCGCCGGTCCGGTCACCACGCCGACGATCACCTTGCCGTTGCTGTTGGTCGCCTCCGCGACGCCGTCCACGGCCCCGAGCCGGATGACGCCGGACCCGCAGGTCACCTTGGCCGCGCCGCTGACCTCCTCGACGGTGATCTCACCGACCCCGGAGCGCGCGTTGACCGGCCCGGTCTGCGCCAGCCGCACACCGCCGATCTCGGTCTTGAGCGCGACCGTGCCCAGCACGCCGGCGGACTGGAACTCGCCGATCGCCGCCTCGGCGCGCAGGTCGGAGTCGGTCGGCACCTCGATGAGCAGGTCGATGGACTCCGGGCGCTTGCTGCTGAAGTTGACGAAGCGGTTGCGCGGCTTGCGGGTGACGACGGTCAGGGACCGTGTGGCCTCGTCGTACTCGACGCGGGTGTTCTCGGCAGCCTTGACGTCGGCGGCCTTGCCCGGGTCGCTCGGCCGCACCTCGACCAGGGTGTCGGTGCGGTCGGAGGCGGCGATGCGGACGTCGGCGACGTAGAGGTCGAGGGTGACGGTGATCGCGGTCGGGGTGGGGTAGACGGCCTTGAAAGTGGACTGAGACATGACGAATCCTTCGGTTGGCTCGGCCTGGGATGGGTTGCTGTGAAGGGCTGCGGACCAGGGCTGGGAGTCAGCGGGCCCAGCCGGTGTAGCTCTCTCCGACGATCCGGTTGGACTTCGGCGACGCCCCGGATCGCCCGGAGCGCCGGCCCTCGTTGGCCAGCCCGGCGGCCGCGGCCCGAACGATCCAGGCGTTCACGGACAGCCCGGACGCTGCGGCGGAGTCCTCGATCATGGCCTTGAGGCTGGACGACAGCCGCAGGTTGATCCGCACCATGGTGGCGTCGTCGCCCTCGGTGACCGGGAAGCGCACGTCGCCGGGCGCGGGCCCGTCGGCGTCGGCCGGAGCGGCCTGCGCGGGCGGCGGCGTCACGACGAACCCGGCGTCCCCGCCGCGCAGCCGCACGTCCACGGAACCCGGAGCGAGTTCCGCGGAGATCTCATCGGCCGCCGCCGACAACGCCTCCAGAAGGGTGAGCCGCACCGCCGCGTCGAGCGGGGGCAGCAGCCGGTCGGCGAGGGCCCGGGCGGCTTCGCCACCGACCTCGGCCGCGGTCGTCAGCTCGCGGCGGAGAGCTTCGACGTAGGGGGTGAGTTCCATGGCTCTACTTTGGCACCAAAGTGGTGCCATTGCAAGCCATCTTGGCTCACTTCCTGCGTTCCCCCTGATGAACAGTGGTGCCACGCGACGGCACCATGGCGCCACACTGACCCCGTAACGATGTTTCACGCGAAACATCCCTGACAAAATGCCGAAGCGGCCGCCGGACTCTCGGTCCGACGGCCGCTTCGGCCGGTGCGCAGGTGCGCAGGTGCGCAGGTGCCCCGCGGGTGTCCCCGCGGTCAGATCAAGCTCAGCTCAGCTTCGCCAACTTCTCGAACATCCCGTCCAGCCGCTCCACGAAGCGCTCGGGCCGGGTGGCCTCGTCCAGCCGCGCCTCGTCGATCGCCAGCCCGGCCGCGTCGGCCTCCTCGCGCAGCGTCTCGCGGAACGGCCGCCCGGTCTCCCAGGTCTTCATCGACGCGCGCTGGGTCAGCGGGTAGGCCTGGGTGTCGCGCTCCAGTCCCATCTCGACCAGCTCCAGCAGCACCGTGGAGCTGTAGACCAGGCCGCCGGTGGAGTCCAGGTTGGCGCGCATGCGGTCGGCGTTGACGACCAGTCCGCTCATCAGACGAATGGTCAGGTTGAGCATGTAGTCCAGCGCGATCGAGGCGTCCGGCAGCGCGATGCGCTCGGTGGACGAGTGCGAGATGTCGCGCTCGTGCCACAGCGGGATGCCCTCCATCACCGGCACGATCTGCGCGCGGACGATGCGTGCCATCCCGGCCAGCCGCTCGGACATGATCGGGTTCTTCTTGTGGGGCATCGCCGAGGAGCCCTTCTGCCCCTTGCCGAACGGCTCCCACAGCTCGCGGACCTCGGTGCGCTGGCCGTGGCGCACCTCCAGCGCGACGGCCTCCAGCACCGTGGCCATGATCGCCAGCGCCGACACCCATTCGGAGACCCCGTCGCGCAGGATCACCTGGGTGGAGACGTCAGCAGCCCTCAGACCCAGCTTGTCGGCGACGAAGGCCTCGATCGCCGGGTCGATGTTGGAGTAGGTGCCGACCGCGCCGGAGATCGCGATGACCCCGACCGCCTCGCGCGCCTGCCGCAGCCGGTCGCGCGAGCGAGCCACGCCGAAGGCGAAGTCGGCGACCCGGTGCCCCCAGACGTCCGGCTCGCCGTGGATCCCGTGCGTCCGGCCGACGCGCAGCGTCGCGCGGTGCGCCAGCGCGTGGTCGCGCAGCACCGCGACCAGCTTGTCCGCCTTCTCCAGCAGGATGTCGGTGGCCTCGGTGAGCTGCAGCGCCAGCGCGGTGTCCAGCAGGTCCGAGGAGGTCATCCCGAAGTGCACGTAGGCGGCGGCCTCGCGCGGCTCGGTGTTGTCGGCCCACGCGGACAGGAACGCGATCACGTCGTGCTGCGTGACGGCCTCGATCGCCTCCACCGCCTCCGGCGTCGGCGGCGCCGCCGCGCGCACCGGCTCCACCGCGGACTCCGGAATCGTCCCGGCCGCCGCGTGCGCCTCCACGACCAGCGTCTCGACCTTCGCCCACAACTCGTACTTGTGGGCCTCGGACCAGACACGGCCCATCTCGGGCAGGGTGTAGCGCTCGATCATGACGGCGGCCTTCCTGTGTGCTTCGTCGACACATCACGGACGTCGGGAGGTCCTGACACCCGATTCTCCCAGGCGGCCGCCGCCCTTCCTAACCGCCGCAGGTCGGCGGTGGTGTGATCTGGCTCCCAGCGCGCCGGATCACGGCGCCGGACCGACAGGGCCGATCAGTGCAGAGCCAGGCGCTCACCGACCTGCAGCCGGTCCGAGCAGTCGCCGTCCGGCGTGCGCTGCTCGAACCGGGCCTGTCCCGGCATCGCGGTCTCCGCGAAGTCCCGCAGCTTCGCCAGGTCCGCCGGGTCCTTCAGCGCCGACTTGCGGACCCATTCGCTGCCGCCCCACGGAGACGCCGGGTCCGGGCTCCGCGGGTAGATCTGGGCGTAATCCCCCAGCATGCGCGGGTCGAACCCGGAGCCGGCCATGAGGGTCGGCGACCATTCGCCGTGGGTCTGGATGAAGGTCGGCTGCATGACGTCGAAGATGTAGTCACGCAGCCCGTTCGAGTCCTTGGCACTCAGGTAGTCCGCGACCTTGGCGTCGACCAGCCCGGCGGTGTCCCGCAGCCGCAGCCGGCTGGTCAGCGCCGTCCCGCCGAGATCGGGCAGCAGCAGGCTGCCGTTCTGGACGCCGGCGAGGTCTGCGAGGGAGTTGAACAGCTCGCCGCTCTCGTCGGCCACCACGCACAACGGCGCCACCGGCTGCGCCACGCTTTCCCCGGGCATCGGTCCGGTGACGCCCTGCGCCAGGTACACGGCGCCGGCGAGCGAGCCGACCAGGCCGATCCGGCGCCGCAGTCCGGGCTTGACGACCAGCCGCGCCGCGCAGACCGCCGTGGCCAGCACCGCCAGCGGCCAGACCGGTGTGGAGAACCGCAGCTGGCCCATCCAGTCCGCGTTCAGCACGCAGTACGCGAGCAGCGCCAGCGCGAGCGGCACGAGCAGCGCGGTCAGCGGACGCCGCAATGCCGGCATGGCCACCGCCGCGGCGACCACGATGCCGATCGCGACCAGCGAGATCACCAGACCGGGGTACTGCAGGACGTCGGAGACCCGGTTCAGATCGCTCGCCGACGGACTGGCCTGGGCCTTGGCCACCGCGGTGTTCGGCAGCCAGCGCCCGAATTCGAAGCGGCGCCAGAGCACGTACGAGCCGTAAAGGCCGAAGGCAAACGCAGCGAAGAAGCCGATCGGACGGAGCACATCCCGGACGCGCCGCCGATCCACCACCAGCAGCACGACGGCCGGATAGACGACGCCATAGATCAACCCGTCCGGCCTGGTGAGTGCGGCCAGCGCGACCAGCACGCCGACGACGGCCGCGGTCCGGCGGGACAGCAACCGGTCGGTGTCCTCAGCCACCGAACGCAACAACAGGACCGCGACAGCGGTGACCAGCAACGCATAGAACGAGTTCTCCAGTCCTGAGAACGTCCACAGGACGAATGTCGGCACAAACGCCAGCGCGGTCCCGGCCATGGCGGTGACCACCGCGGCCACCATGCGGTTGGGCAGCACCGCCAGGCACGCGGCATAGAAACAGCTCAGGATGCCGATGACGCACAGCAGCCCCAAGGCCTTCGGGAACAAGACGTAGTCCGGTATCCCGAACCACGCGCCGTGGTCAAAGAGGCCGAGCAGCCTCCCGATCGCCAGGAGCCCGACCCAGGTGGGGTTCGAGTAGCCCTCCACCGGAGGGGCCCCCGCCTGCACCACCGGCCCGTGGCCCTCCGCGATGTTCCTCGCGTAGGCGAAGCTGATCCCGGCGTCGTCGACGATCCACCGGCCCAGCCGGGCCCCTTGAACGGCCACGACGAGCGCGGGCCAGATGATCGCTGCGATGCCCGGCCAATGGGCCCGTGCATCAGTGGCGCCGCGTGGGCGCCACCCCCGAATTCTTCTCACGTGACTTGATCCCAGCGGGGCGCGCTGAGGTTGGATCCGAGGCGGAAGTATTTTTCAAATCCTGTGTTTATGCTTCGAAATCGGCGCTATTTCGTGTCCTGCTTCAGGGCGCGACCTCCCCGAGCTTCAGCGCGTGATGTGCGCGAGCCAGTCCGAAAGCCGGGACACGTCTCCGGCGTCCGCGAGCGCCGCCGCCATGTCGTGGATCGGCACCGGGTCCCCGACGCGGTCGCGCAGGACCGGGCCGTCCAGCCAGTCCAGGCCCCAGGACGCCAGGCGCGCCTCGACGAGGCGGACCGCGAGGTAGGCGGCGAGGCTGTCGATGTCGGGCTCCGCGACGTCGCCGGCGCTGGACGGCAGGTCGTCCACTTCCCCCAGGCGCGGGCCGGGGATCACCGCGCCCTGCGGGCCGTCGCCGCCCCGAGCCCCACCACTGCGGCCCTCGCCCTCGCCGCGTCGCGCGCCGGGCACTCCGGCGTCGGCGATCAGGGTGCGTATCCGCTTGGCGGCCGGGTGCTCCTCGGGTACCGACTCCGCGCGCCGCACCAGTTCCGGCTCGGTGACGGCGGTGACGTAGCGCTCCCAGGTCACCGTCCGCTCGATGCGGCGGCCCTCGAACAGCTCGGCGGCCATCCGGGACGCGTGCGCGTCCACGTCGCCGGGCTGCTCCAGCAGGTCGCAGGCCGGACGCTCGCTCAGCCGGGTGGCCAGCGAACCGGCCATCCGGTCCCGGCGGCCCAGCGAGGTCAGCGCGCCGACCAGCGCCACGTTCAGCCCCACCGGGCAGTAGCCCGACTCCCAGGCCGGGTGCGCCAGCCGGGTCAGGACCCGGTCCCAGCCGGCGGCGGCCATGTTGATCTGCTCGTGCGCGTAGGCGCGGGCCGCGGGCTCGATCATCCGCGAGGCCGCCACCGCCTCCCAGGCCACGACCCGTTCCAGCGCCTCGGCGCGGGCCTCGAAGTAGCCGGCGATCCGGAGCCGCCAGCCGGGGAACACCCGGAGCGTCCGGCCCGGACGGCCGTGCAGCGCGCCGATGGTCCGGTTGGCGAAGGCCCGGGCCCGAACGATCCGCTCGTCCCCGGCCGCGGCCATCCCGGCCACCAGCGGCGCCAGCAGCCCGCGCAGTTCGCTGACCCGCAGCCACCACAGGAACGGTGCCCCGATGACCAGCACCGGGCCGCCGGGACGCGGATCCAGCCACGCGTCGCAGTCCGGGGAGAGCTCGATCCCGGCCGGGTTCGGCACCTGGAGTTGCAGCGCCAGCTGCCGCACCAGCAGTTCCAGTTCGGGGGCGGCCTCGCCGCCCAGCGGCACGGTCTTCGGCGGCGCCAGGGCACTGCGGTGCAGCCGGACCGCGGGCAGCGCCCACAGCACGCACACCACCGCGGCCGCCGCGACCGCCACCTCGGGTCCGGCACCGTCCCAGCCGCGCACCCGCGCCAGGCCGATCAGGCCCGCGCTCGCCGCCGCAGCGCTCAAGGCGTAGGCCGCTATCACCCACGCGCGGACGCGCAGTAGCGCGCGGGCCGCCCTGTGGGCGCTCACCCGCGCCGTCGTCGCAGTCACCGTGCTGATGGATCCCCCAAGCGTCCAGGCCGCTTACGAGCCTGTTGCGAAGGCTAGCGCGAAACGCCCACAGCGGTTAGCGGCCGTGGCGTGAATACACACTTTCGGATGGCGGGGTAAGGGATCCGTGCCTCACGGTGACCTATCAGTCGGCGTATCAGCCAGCTGTTTTCGCGGCCTCCGCCGCGATGTCGGTGCGGTGCTGCTCGCCGTCGAAACCGACCGCCGCGACGCCCTCGTAGGCCTTGGCGCGCGCGGCGCCGAGGCCGTCCGCGACGGCGGTCACCGCCAGCACCCGGCCGCCGGCGGTGACCAGGTCGCCGTCCGCGTTCCGCTTGGTCCCGGCCTGGTTCACCACAGTGCCCAACCGCTCGGCGGCCTCGATCCCGGTGATGACGTCGCCGCCGCGCGGCGTGCCCGGGTAGCCGGCGGCCGCCATGACGACGGTGACGGACGCGCCGTCCCGCCAGCGCGGCCCGGGCGCCTCGGCGAGGGTGCCGGTCGCGGCCGGATACAGCAGCTCGGACAGCGGGGATTCGAGCATGGCCAGGACGCTCTGCGTCTCGGGGTCGCCGAAGCGCGCGTTGAACTCCACGACGCGCAGCCCCTTGGAGGTCAGGGCGAGGCCGGCGTAGACAAGCCCGGCGAAGGGCGTGCCGCGCCGGCGCATCTCATCGACGAGCGGCTGCAGGACGGTCGCGACCACCTCGTCGGTCAGCCCCTCCGGCGCCCACGGCAGCGGGCAGTAGGCGCCCATGCCGCCGGTGTTGGGGCCCGCGTCACCGTCGCCGATCCGCTTGAAATCCTGCGAGGGCATCATCGGGATGACGGTGGTGCCGTCAGTGACGCCGAACAGCGAGACCTCGGGGCCGTCGAGGTACTCCTCGATGACCACGCGGCCGCAGGCGCGCGCGTGCTCCAGCGCGGCGGCGCGGTCCTCGGTGACGACGACGCCCTTGCCGGCGGCGAGCGCGTCGTCCTTCACCACATAGGGGAAGCCGGCGAACTCGTCGAGCGCCTTGACGTACTCGGCCTCGCTCTCGCAGACGTAGGCCTTGGCGGTCGGGATGCCGGCGGCGGCCATGACCTCCTTGGCGAACGCCTTGGAGCCCTCCAGCAGCGCGGCGGCCCTCGACGGCCCGAACACCGCGATCCCCGCCTCCCGCACCGGATCGGCGACCCCGGCCACCAGCGGCGCCTCCGGCCCCACGACGACCAGGTCCACGCCGAGCGCGACGGCCAGATCGCGCACCGCCGCCGGATCCTGCGCGTCGACCGGGCGCAGCTCGGCGATCTCCGCGATGCCGGGGTTGCCGGGCGCGCAGTAGAGCGCGGTGACGGCGGGGTCGGTGCTGAGGGCGCGGGCGAGGGCGTGCTCGCGGCCGCCGGTGCCGATGACGAGGACCTTCATGGTCGTTAGGGTACCGGCGGGGGAGATGGACAGTCTGGACTGAACAGTTTAGACTGAAGGTATGGATGCTGGGATCAGGACGGATCGGCAGGGCGGCGGCGACAGCGAGACCGGCGCAGGCAGCGGCACCGATGCCGCGCACGCGGCTCGCGAACTGCGCGTGCTGGTCGGCCGCCTCCGCCGCCGGCTGCGCGAGGTGGACGACGTCCACGAACTGACCGCCTCGCAGCTGGCGGTCCTGGGCCGCCTGGACCGCGACGGCCCGGCCTCGACCAGCGACCTGGCGAAGGCCGAGCGCGTGCGTCCGCAGTCGATGGCCGCCACCGTGGCGGTGCTGGAGGAGCGCGGCATGATCGCCCGCCGCCAGGACCCCGACGACGGCCGCCGCCAGCTCATCGAGCTGACGCAGACCGCCGACCGGACGGTGAGCGGATCGCGGCGGGCCCGCGACGAGTGGCTGGAGCAGGCGCTGCGGGAGCGGTACTCGGCGGACGAGCTCGCGACGGTGATCGCGGCCTTGGGATTGTTGGAGCGGTTGAGCGAATGACAGTGACAGACACACCCCCGCAGGCCTCCACCCCGGCCACAGCACCCACCCCCGCCTTCAACCGCCGCCTCACCGTCCCGCTCCTCCTCGGCGCGACCCTCAACCCGATCAACTCCTCGATGATCGCGATCGCGCTGGTGCCGATCGGCGCGGCCTTCGGCGCCTCCCCTGCGGCGACGGTGTGGCTCGTCTCGGCGCTCTACCTCGCGACCGCTATAGGGCAGCCGGTGATCGGCCGGCTTGTGGACCGCTTCGGGGCGCGTCCGCTCTTCCTCGCCGGGGCCGGGATGGTCGGCGTCGCCGGGGTGATCGGTACCGTGACCCCGTCGCTCGGGGTGCTGATCGTGGCGCGCGTGTTGTTGGGCTTCGGGACCAGTGCGCAGTTCCCCGCGGCGATGCACACGGTGCGCGGCGAAGCGCAGCGCACCGGTATGAAGACGCCCAGCGGAATCCTCACAGCGCTCTCCATATCGGCGCAGAGCACGATGGTCATCGGCCCCACGCTCGGTGGCGCGCTCATCGGCGTCGGCGGATGGCGCCTGGTGTTCGCCGTCAACATCCCCCTGGCGCTGGTCTGTATAGCGCTCGGCGCGCGCAGGCTCCCCAAGAGCGCTCCAGTAGAGAACGGAAGCCGCATCGATCTGGTCGGCATGGGCCTGTTCGCCGCGATGCTGACCAGCCTGCTGCTCTTCCTCATGGACCTGAGCGTCGGCCACCTCTACCTGCTAGTCATCGCCGCTGCGATAGCCATGGCGTTCGTCCGTATAGAGCTCCGCGTAGGGGAGCCCTTTATAGATCTGCGCATCTTCGGCGGGAACACTCCGCTCCTGATCACCTATCTGCGCCAGACGCTCACCTACATCCTCACCTACTGCTTCATCTACGGATTCACGCAGTGGCTGGAAGAAGGCCGCGGCCTCAGCGCCTCCGCAGCCGGTCTCGTCGTTCTGCCGACGTCGCTCACCGCGATCGTCGTGGCCTGGTTCACCGGACGGCGCAGCGGGATCCGCAGCAAGCTCTTCGTCGGCACCGTGTCGATGATCGCGGCGTCTACAGCGCTGCTCGCCCTGAACCGGGGAACCGCTATATGGATCCTCATAGCCGTGGGCCTTCTGGCGGGCACCACGCAGGGCATGAACGGTCTCGCCAACCAGAACGCCCTGTTCCGTCAGGCGGATGCGTCGCGCATGGGGACCGCCTCGGGACTGTTGCGCACCTTCCAGTACCTCGGCGCCATCCTGTCGTCGGCCGCGGTGGCGATCGTCTTCCGCACCGGGGCGTCTTCAGGCGGCCTCCACTCCCTGGCCGTCGTTATGATCGGCTGCGGTCTGCTGCTGCTCATCGTGGTGCTGGTCGACCGCTCGCAGTCCCTTCGTACCGCGCAAGGCGGACAGACCGGATAAGGAACCCGCGACATGGCGCTGACGACGCTCGACCCGAAGACCGCGCTCGTCCTCATCGACCTTCAGTACGGCATCGTCACGCCTCCCGCCGTCCCCTATAGCGGCGCCGAGGTAGTAGCGCGCGGCAAGGAACTGGCCGACGCCTTCCGCACGCACGGGCTCCCGGTGGTCCTGGTGAACGTCTCCTTCTCCCCCGACTTCGCCGACGCCCCGCAGGGCCGGGACGACGAGTCGGTCGAGGACGACGAGGACGGTGCAGACGATGCAGACGATGCAGACGATGCAGACGACGAGGGGATGCCCGCGGACTTCGCCGTCATCGTCGACGAGCTCGGCGCGCAGAGCACCGACATCCGGGTCACCAAGCACCAGTGGGGCGCCTTCCACGGCACCGAGCTCGACACCCAGCTGCGCCGGCGCGGCGTCACGCAGATCGTCCTGGCCGGCCTGGTCACCAGCCGCGGCGTCGACACCACCGCGCGCGAGGCCTATGCGCACAACTACAGCGTCGCCTTCGCCACGGACGCCATGGCCGACCGCGGTATCGAGGTGCATGAGAACGCCGTCGAGCGCATCTTCCCGCAGATCGGCCAGCGCGCCTCTACTGCGGAGATTCTGCAGCTGCTCGCTAAGACGCACGGCTAAAGAGCCGCCGCTCTTTAAGCAGTTCCTTCCAAAGGCTCCGACACTTCCTGCAGCAGCCCATAAACGAAACGGGCACGGCGCCGCACGATGACGCCGTGCCCGTCGTCGTACCCGTACTCACTGTGCCAGCGCGTCGGAGCGTCCTCAGGAAGGTGCCGCACCCGCGGATACATCCGCTCCAGGTCCCCGACCACGTACTCCCACGGCTTCAGCGCCTGATCCTCCGGCGCCGCCGGCGGCTTCGTCCCGGGCGCCCGCACCAGCCACTCCTGCCAGACCTGCCCGCCCGGACCGACCACGATCTCGAAGCGCAGCTCCGGCCACAACGGCAGCACCCAGTGATAGAGCCGGCTGACCAGATCCCCGGTCCGCATGTCCATCTCGTTGTCCGGTGGACCGAGTACCGCCCTAAAGCGTTCCGGACCGCGGGGTGAGGAGCGCGAGCGCACATAGCGTTGCCACCAGGCATTCGCTTCACGCATCTCAGTGATGGTGAAGCCCAGGCCCTGCCGAGCCTGCTCCACGAGGGCCGGTTGGTAGTCGGCCATCCGCCGCAGGAGGACCAGCTGGAATTCCGAGCGCGAGATCATCACGGCAGAGCTTAGTGGGGAACGCCACCGTTCCCTAGAAGTCCGGAGCCTCATAGGGCTCATCGCGCTGCGGCGGCCGCCGGGGCGCTGGCGGCTCTCCGGTACCCCACGGCTCGTCGCGCTGCGAAGCCCGACCGCTTTGCGGTGGCTGCCCCGAACGCGGCGCTCGACCGGGATCGGTGGGCACGCCGCCGCGCGGCTCGGGACGTCCGGGATCGGTGGGCACTCCACCACGCGGCTCGGGACGCCCGGGACGCGGCACCCACTCGGATCCGGGCGGCGCGCTGCCACGCTGGGGATTCCGGGAGCGCTGCGCCTGCTCGGCCTCCGCACGCTCGCGGCGCGAGACCTTCCTGGGTTCCGGCGGACGTCCGGACCGCTGCCCCTGCTCGGCCTCACGCTCGCCGCGCCGCGGCGCCTTCCGCGGATCTGTCGCGTCGCGCGGCCGTTGTACTCGGTCCGCATCGGAAGGCTCCCGACGCGGTGCCTTCCTGGGCTCGGCCACTCGCCCGGCCCGCTGTGCACGTTCCGAATCAGAGGGCTCACCCCGACGCGGCGCCTTCCTCGGCTCCGCGGCCTTCCCCGACCGCTGCGCCTGTTCACGCTGCGCTTGTTCACCCCGCGCCTGTTCGCCCCGCGCGGGCTTCCCGCGCCGGAACCACCGGCCCGAGCCGGCTATCGGACCCGAATCAGCAGCCTGCCGCGCGTCCGCACCCTCGCGCCGTCGCTCCGCGCCTTCGCGCCGCGCGGACGGTGTTCCCGTGCCGGGGACGTCGTCCCGAGCCGGCTTGCCGTCTCGTCGTAACCGACCAGGATTCGCCGCCTGCCGCTGGTCCGCGCCCTGACGCGGCCCCGGTGCCGGTGCCGGTCCCCGGCCCGGCACACCGGTAGGCCGCAGTCGCCGGGCGTCGGTGGGTCCGACCGCGTCGTCGGCACGCCCCGGCGTCCCCGCCGGCCGCAGCCGTCGGGGATCCGTCGGCCGACCCGCATCCGCCACGGGACGCGCGCCCGCCTCTCCGGCCCGCGCACCGCCGTCCGTACCGCGCGAACCGGCCGCCGAGGGCCCGGCCGCCAGCTCCCGCCGCGTCGCGCTCCGTCCCGTCGGCAGCGCGTGCCCGACCGGTACCGGGCCGCGCGCCTGCGTCTGCTCCAGCGCCCTCTCGCGGCCCCGCAGGTATCCGGCGACGAACTTCTCCAGACCCATCTCGGCCAACGGCATGCGCTGCTGCGGGTCGTACGCCGCCAAGCCGGTGTCCGATTCCACCGCGTGCGCGAAGCGGAACGCCATCGTCGCCGCCATCCGCGCGACCGGGCCGTCGTACCAGTAGGGCAGCGCGATGACGCCGTCCTCGCCGAAGAACGTGAACCGCAGCCGGGTCACCGGATGCACGAGCTCGCGCTGGCCCCGGCCGCGGAACTCCTCGATCTGGCCCAGGATCTGCGCGGCGTGGAGCACGAGGTCGGGCCACGGCTCCAGGCGCGCGGCCACTATCCTCGGGTCCTCCTCGCGGGCCGCCGTGCGCGCGGCGGCCAAGGCCTGGCCCCACGTCTGGCCCAGGATGTGCGGGAGGAAGACCACCTCGTGGCTCATGTGGCAACTTTAGTCGTGTTCGGACCTTGATCGATCTCAGGACGCGAACGCGCGAGTCCCAAAAATACCCGCGGTGAAGCAGCTCCTTCCAGGAGCGGGAGATATCAGCAGATGACGCGCGCCGCCGGTCGGCAGCGCGCGTCGTCGTCGTGTGCTTCGATCGCTCAGCGGACGTCAGCTCGCGTAGGCGTCCACGACTTCCAGCGCCTCGTCCAGCGCCGCCAGCCCCTTGCGCGCGTCCTCCTCGGAGATGGTGCACGGCGGCACCACGTGCAGCCGGTTGAAGTTGATGAACGGCCACACGCCGCGCGCCTTCATCGCCGCCGCGAGCTCGTTCATCGGCGCCGCGTCCGCGCCGGCCGCGTTGTAGGGCACGAGCATCTCGCGCGTCTCCTTGGAGCGGACCAGGTCCAGCGCCCAGAACGCGCCGACGCCGCGCACCTCGCCGACGCTCGGGTGCTTCTCCGCGATCGCACGCAGCTCCGGCCCGAAGACCTCTTCACCGAGCCGCGCCGCGTGCTCGATGATGCCCTCCTCCTTCATCGCGTTGATGGTCGCGACGATGGAGGCGCACGCCAGCGGGTGCCCGGAGTAGGTCAGGCCGCCGGGGTAGACGCGGTCCTTGAAGGTCTCCCGGATCTTCTCGGAGATGATCACACCGCCGACCGGGACGTAGCCGGAGTTGGAGCCCTTGGCGAAGGTGATCAGGTCCGGGGTGACGCCCCAGTGGTCGACGGCGAACCACGCGCCGGAGCGCGCGAAGCCGGCCATCACCTCGTCGGCGATGTAGACGATCCCGTACTTGTCGCACAGCTCGCGCACGCCCGCCAGGTAGCCGGCCGGCGGCATCAGCACGCCGGCGGTGCCGACGATGGTCTCCAGGATGACCGCGGCGATGGTCGCCGGGCCCTCGTACTGGATGGTCTCCTCAAGATGCTGCAGCGCGCGCCGGCACTCCTCGGCCTCGGTCGTGGCGTGGAAGTGCGAGCGGTACAGGTGCGGGCCGAAGAAGTGCACGGCGCCGCCGGTGGACTGGCCCACGGCGTCGTTGGCCCAGCGGCGCGGGTCGCCGGTGAGGGAGATGGCCGTCGAGGTGGAGCCGTGGTAGCTGCGGTAGGTGGAGAGCACCTTGCTGCGGCCGGTGTGCAACCGCGCCATGCGGACCGCGTTCTCGACCGCCTCGGCGCCGCCGTTGGTGAAGAAGACGTAGTTCAGGTCGCCCGGGGCCAGCTCGGCGATCAGCCGCGCGGCCTCGCCGCGCACGTCGTTGGCGAAGGACGGCGCGATGGTGCACAGCTTGCCGGCCTGCTCCTGGATCGCCGCGACGACCTTGGGGTGCTGGTGGCCGATGTTGGTGTTCACCAGCTGGGAGGAGAAGTCCAGGTAGCGGTTGCCGTCGTAGTCCCAGAAGTAGGAACCCTCCGCGCCGGCGATCGGGACCGGACTGATGGCCCCCTGCGCCGACCAGGAGTGGAACACGTGGGCGCGGTCGTTCGCGAAGACCTGCGCGCCAGCCGCCTTCAGGTCGTCGGAGGAGATGTCAGTCATAACCCCGAACGTACATGTTGCGGCCCCCCGCGAGGGAGGCCGCAACATGTCAACAAAGAGAGCCGATGCCCTTACAGGAACGAGCGCAGCTGAATGGTCGCGTTGCGCTCCGGGCCGACGCCGATGGCTGAGATCGGCGCCCCCGACATCTCCTCCAGCGCCTTCACGTACGACTTCGCGTTCTCCGGCAGGTCCTCGAAGGACTTGCAGCCCGAGATGTCCTCGGTCCAGCCGGGGAACTCCTCGTAGATCGGGGTCGCGTGGTGGAAGTCGGTCTGGGTCATCGGGATCTCGTCGTGCCGGACGCCGTCCACGTCGTAGGCCACGCAGACCGGGATCCGCTCGAAGCCGGTCAGCACGTCCAGCTTGGTGAGGAAGAAGTCGGTCAGGCCGTTCACCCGGGAGGCGTAACGGGCCACCGGCGCGTCGAACCAGCCGCAGCGCCGGTCCCGGCCGGTGGTGACGCCGTACTCGTGGCCGATGCTGCGCAGCGCCTCGCCGTTCTCGTCGAACAGCTCGGTCGGGAACGGGCCGGCGCCGACGCGGGTCGCGTACGCCTTCAGGATGCCGATGCTGCGGGTGATGCGCGTCGGGCCGATGCCGGCGCCGGTGCACGCCCCGCCGGTGGTCGGGTTCGAGGAGGTGACGAACGGATAGGTGCCGTGGTCCACGTCCAGGAGCGTGCCCTGGCCGCCCTCCAGCAGCACCACCTTGCCCTCGTCCAGGGCCTTGTTCACCACCAGCGAGGTGTCGGCGACCATCGGCCGCAGCCGCTCGGCGTACCCCAGGTACTCCTCGACCACCGCCTCGGCGCTCAGCGCGCGCCGGTTGTACACCTTCACCAGCATCTGGTTCCGGTCGCGCAGCGCGCCCTCGACCTTCTGCAGCAGGATCGAGGGGTCGAACAGGTCCTGGACCCGCACCCCGATCCGGTTGATCTTGTCCGCGTAGGTCGGCCCGATGCCGCGCCCGGTGGTCCCGATCTTGTTCTTGCCCAGGAACCGCTCGCTGACCTTGTCCATGGTCCGGTGGTAGGGCGTGATCAGGTGCGCGTTGGCCGAGATCAGCAGGTGCGAGGTGTCGACCCCGCGCTGGTCCAGGCCGTCGAGCTCGGCGAACAGCACGGCCGGGTCGATGACCACGCCGTTGCCGATGACCGGCACGCAGCCGGGCGAGAGGATGCCGGAGGGCAGCAGGTGCAGGGCGTACTTCTGGTCGCCGATGACGACGGTGTGGCCGGCGTTGTTGCCGCCTTGGTAGCGGACGACGTAGTCGACCGAGCCGCCGAGCAGGTCCGTGGCCTTACCCTTGCCTTCGTCGCCCCACTGGGCGCCGACGAGCACGAGAGCGGGCATGGAGATGCCTTTCCAAACGCTAGACGCCTACTAGCTGCCAGTAGGTCCCTCTAGGGCGACGCGTCTTTTGTGTGTAACGACGGAAGCCCCGGTCGCAAGCGGCGACAGGGGCTCTTGCGGCAAGAGTTTACCGCGTCGTGTCCGGGGATGGCCATTTCTGTTCGCCAACCGTCACCGGGGCGCCTTTTTGGACGGGAAGGGGTTTGCCCGCGGAATCGAAGGCCGTGACCTTGGTCAAAGTCTTTCCCTTCGGGACGATGTAGGCATAGAAGCGGTAGCCGCCGAGGCTCTTGATGGCCACGGTGCTCTTGGTGCCGTCGGAGAAGTCGAGTTCCATGTGATCGACGGTGGGAGCGACAAGACCGTTGCCGAACTCTTGGATGTACGCGGCGCCTCCGCGCACCGGGGCCTTCGCGGACAGCTCGGTCCCGTTCAGCACCGGGATCTCGCTGCACTGCGGGGACGGATGGTCTCCCCACTTCCCGCCCTCCTGGAACACCACGCACGGCCCCGCCGCTCCCGCGTAAGCGGTGATGACCGTCTCTACGCCGGGGGCGACCACGGTGCGCGTCAGTTCCACCGAGCCGGAATCCTTGGCCGGTGTCTCGCCGGGCTTGTACCAATGCCCGGCGGCGCTGGCTGATCCCTTGATATTGAACGGCATCGCATATGCGATCTCCGCGCCATGAGTATCGAAGAGCTCGATCTTACTTACCCCGAGACCGAACGGCAGAGCGAACATGGCCACGGGAACTCCCGCGGTGGGCACCGCGTCCAGCTTCAGGACTTCTCCGTCCTGAAGGGTGATCGTGGCCCTGGCCACGTTCTTGTTCAGGTACAGGGTGTAGTCGTCGGGCTGGCCCTGCAGCCCCCAACTGGAGTTGACGCCCAGGCTGGCGTACTGGTCCCACGTGTACAGATCCGTGAAACCGCACGTCCACAGGATGTTGTAGCAGTTCACGTTGTCGAAGTCGACGCTCCATTTCTTGCCGTCGACCGCGCCCGAGAAATACCCCTTGCCGTCGGTGAGCCGCACCGGGTTCACGGTGACGCGCCCGCCGGTGCTGGTGGCTCCGTACACCCCGCTCGGGCCGCCGTTCGCGGCGCCGACCCCCGCGCTCCCGCCGGCGAGCGCGACCGGCACGCCGATCGACAGCGCCGCCGCGATCGCGAGCGCTCCGCCGCCGGCCGCGCGCCGCCGGGCGCGGATCGCCCTGCCGTGCCGTACCACCGCGTCCACCGGGATGGCCCCGGTCGTGAAGTGGCCCAGGCCGGCGAACATCTCCTGGCCGGCGTCGGTTCCGGTGCCGGGGCCCGCGCCGTCGGAGCCGCCCGGGCCCGGTTCGAACTGGTCGTCGTTCATGAGGTCAGACTCCTGTCCTGAAGCTGTGTGCTGGTGCGGAGCTTCACCAGGGCGCGCGAGGCCTGGCTCTTCACGGTGCCGACCGAGCAGCCGAGCACGGTGGCGGCCTGGGTCTCCGTCAGGCCGTCCCAGTAGCGGAGCACGACGACCGCGCGTTGCTTGGGCGGCAGCTCCATGAGCGCCGCCACGAGCGCGTCGCGCTGGTCGAGGGCGGCGGTGCCGTCGCCGACGGCCGGTTCGACCGCGGCCTCGCCGTGGTGCTCGACGACCCGGCGCTTGCGGAACCGGTGGTTGTTGGTGTTGATCAGGATCCTGCGGACGTAGGCGTCGGGGTCCTGCGCGCGGCGCACCTTCGGCCAGGACGCGAAGGCCTTCGCCAGCGCGGTCTGCGCCAGGTCCTCGGCGTGGCCGCGGTCGCCGGTCAGCCCGTAGGCGAACCGGACCAGGCCGCCCCACCGGCTGACCATGAACTCACGGAACTCTGCTTCGTGGTCCCCGCGGCTTTCACTTTTGTCACCCCGCATCCATCCCCCTCGTCTCGTGCTTCATGTCGCAGAAGAGGGCCGGCGGCGCGCGGATCGTTGCACGCGGGGGAGAAACGGGTCTCAGTCCAACGGGTCTCAGTCCGAGAGCTGCTCCAGGAACGCCACACAGCGCACCGCCTCGACCCCGGCCTCCGTGCACGCCGCGATCGCTTCACGCAGCCGCTCCACCGCGGCGTCGCGGCTGCCGTACCGGTCCAGCAGCCAGGCCACCATCTGCTCGGAGAAGTCGTAGTCCATCGCGCTGTGCGGCAGCAGCGCCCGGAATCCGGAGGCGGCGCGCTCGGCGTACGGCATCGCCTTGTCGGAGAGGTCGGCGTTCAGGTGCAGGCGGGCCAGTTGGTCGTCGGTCTCGGCCATTTCGTAGGCGATGACCTGGGCGTCGCGTTCGTGGGCGCCGGAGCGCTCGGCGGACTCCAGGACCTGCGCGGCCTCCGCGAACAGCAGGAGCACCTGGTCCAGGACGTCCTCGCGCTCGCTGTCGTGCGCCGTTTCCTCCGACTCGCCGAACGTCACCCAGGCCAGGGCCCTGAGGGTCTTGGCGAGGTTGATCGGGTCAGGCAGAGCGCGCAGCAGGATCACGGCACGATCGAAGGCGCGCCGGGCCTCCTCGGCGAGCCCGGCGGCGCGCAGCGCGTGCCCGGCGGACGCCGCGAGCATGGCGTGCCCGCCCTGCTGCGGGAAGTGCTCGGCGATCGAGGCGGCCAACAGATACTGCTCGGCGGCGCCCCGGTAATCCTCCAGGCGGCCCAGGCAGCGGGCCAACGCCCAGCGGGCGTTGACCACGGTCGGGTCGTCGAGGTGCTCGACGATCTCCGGCAGCGCGGACTCCAGGATGGCGGCGGCGTCGGCGTCGCGGCCGAGCTGTTCGTAGGCGAACGCGAGGCTGTGGCGGGCGCTGGCCGCCAGGTCCGGGACGCCGTGCCGGTCGGCCCACGCGACGGCTTCCAGGGCGTGCTCGGCGCTGTCGTCGTAGCGGCCGAGGCCGCCGGTGGCGTTGGCCAGCACCTGCCGGGTGTACCCGGCCGGGAAGCGCTGCTCGGGCCAGCGCCCGGCGATGTCGAGGGCGGCCAGACCGGCCCGTTCGGCGTCGGCGTCGCGGTCGGCGGCGAGGTAGGCCTGGGCGAGGAGCATGTTCGGGTGCAGATTCGCCCAGGGGCGCTCGGCGCGGTCGTACAGCGCTATGGCCGCCAGCAGTTCCGGCACCGATTCCTCGGGACGGCCACGGCGCTGCGCGATCTCGGCCCGCATGGTGTGCGCGGCGGCGGCGCGGGCCGGGACATCGAACTCGATGGCGTCGGCCAGGAGGGCTTCGACGCTCTCCGCGAAGGCATCGAAGGCTGATTCGCGGTCGGAGTAGGGGTCGGGGTATGAGCCGACCTCGGTTGCACGGCGCGCCTCGAACGCCTGCGCGCGACGGACAGTCAAAACGTCCTCCGGCGCGGCCCGGCCACGCGAAAGCAGCACTCGGGCGGTCGCGTAGAGCTCGATCAAAGCGTGTTCCGGAATGGGCTCGTAGGTCTTTTCACGCAGCGCCTCGGCCAACAGCCCGCGCGCCCGGACGGCGACGGCCCGTCCCTGCATCCCGCCTTCCTCGTAGCGTTCAACGGCTTCACCGAGCAGCCGGACAGCCCGTTCCATGTCCTCGCAGTCGAGCGCGTCGGCGGCCCGCTCCTCGGCGAGTTGCGCCTGTGCCTCCAGGTCCAGCGCGATCCCGCGGCGGGAGGCCACCGCCGCGACCCGTTCCCACATCCTGATCGCCGCGGGATGGGCCACGTCGAAGAGTCGGCGGGCCTCGGCGAGCAGGTCGTCGAAGTCGATGTCCGCGTCCGGGTCGGACGGCTCGGAGGGCGGCTCGGGGACCGGCTCGCGCTGGATCGGCAACGCCGGTGTCGGCGCCGACTCTTGCCGCGGCGATGCGGCCGGACGCGGGGCGACGACGAGCGGCAGCTCCGCCACCAGCGGCGTCTGATTGATCGTGGCGGCGATGCGGGAACTCACCGCGTTGTTACCGTTGCGCGTGTCGAAGCGGTGGGTGAGATCGTCGATCTCTGATTGCACCCGGCCCAGCAGTTCGGCGACCGGCCAGTCCCGCCCTTCGGGTCCGGCGACTGGAACGTGCTGCTCGGCGGCGACGAGGGTGCGCAGCAGCAGGGCGGCGCAGGACAGGAATTCGAGGTAGTCCGACGGCTCGTAGGGCGGGTCGAACAGGCGGCGGTTCTCCGTGAGGATCTCCAGGGCCCGCTCGTCGTTGCCCGAGAGCACGCAGAACTCGATGTGGCGTCCGAAAGCGCTGCGCAGCTCGACGTGCCCTTGGAGCAGGCGGTAGCCACGCAGGTGGTTCGCGCGTGCCTCGTCGTAGCGGCCGAGGCGCAGCAGCGGCTTCAGCGACGCGGCGAGGGTGCTGGCGGGCTCGTCCAGGCACGACATCTCGTTGTCGACGGTCGGCCGCCACAGCCGCAGCGCGGCGAGATCGTCGCCGCGTTCCGCGCGCCACGTCCCCTGCGCCAAGTGCTCGCAGGCGCGGCAATCGCTCATCTGGTCGCGCTCGGCGGCCAGCCAGCGTCCGAAGTGCGTTTCGGCTTCGGCGACGTCTCCGAGGTGCTGCGCTATCCGGAAGCGCTGGGCGTGGACGGCACGCATGCCGTATCCGGCCAGGCGGTAGCGGCGTTCCATCTCGCCGACGAAGCCGTGGACGGTCGCCAGCGGGACCTCGGGGACCGAGAGCAGGTCGGCGGTCATCCACTTGAACACCCAGTGCGTCTCGTATTCGAGGCGGCTCGCGTCGCGCAGGGTCTTGCCGTGGCGGTCCCACAGGCGCAGCAGGCGCGAGAACAGGACCGGCGAGCGGAAGCTCTCCCCGCCTCGCTCGTAGGCCTCGATCACCGTGTGCAGCGCGCAGATCTGGGTCTCGGGATCGCCGAGCTTGTCCGCGGCGGCGAGCAGCGCCTCGGCCCGCACGGACCGGGCCCGGCCCGGCGGCTCGTCCTCGTTCGCCACCAGGGCCGCGCGCAGTTCGTCGGGGGTCCAGGTCTGACGCTGGAACGCCGGCTCGCTCGTGCTGGGCATGACGGACATCGGCGGGCTCAGTCCTCTTCTTCGGTCTCGGGCTCCTGCCGTCGCCCCACGGCGAATCCCAGCAGGCCCAGGAAGGCCCGGTTGAGCAACGCCGACTCGCTGGACCGGATCGGCCTTTTGGACAGCAGGAGCGCCTGGCCGTAGACGGCTTCGATGCCGGTCGCGGCCAGTTCGGCGTCGTCCAGCTCGATCAGGCCCTGGATCAGCGGGCTGCGATGGTTCAGCACCAGCCGGGCCCGCGGCCCGACGGTGCGCAGCGCGCCGAGGATGCCGGCCCACAGGTCGTCGCCGTCGGCGGCGGCCTCCGCCTCGGCGTCGGCCCGGGCCCGCTCGTGCCGGGCCTCGCGGCCGTCGAGGAGCAGCGCGGGGATGGTGACGGGGTGGTAGGCGCGCAGGGCCACGTCGCAGTCGAGGGCGTCCAGGACCCGGCGGGCGGTGGCCAGCAGCGGTCCGGCGACCGTCTCCTCGGCGGTGTCGACGGTGTCGAGGTGCGCGGCGATGGTTTCGGGGTCCAGGTCGAGGACGGTCACGCCGGGCAGCGCCCGCGGCAGCTTGCGGACCAGGTCGGCGTCGTAGGTGTAGCCGCCGTTCACCACGCCCAGACCGACCGCGGCGGCGATCTGCGAGACCTGCTGGAACTCCTCGTCGCCGGCCGTCAGGTGGATGACGCGGTGCTGGTCGGCGAAGGCGGTCAGCGGCAGCCGGCCGGCCGTGGTCTCGAAGGGGAGCCAGGGCAGCGTCAGGGCGAACAGGTCGTCGTCGAAGCGTGCCAGGGCCTTGACCCCGAGATAGTGGACCACGAGCAGGCGGTTGAGACGTGGCGGATCGGTCGCGGCCAGCCCGGCGAGCCAGTCCCGGACCCGGTTGCCGAGCGCTTCGCGGACGGCGGCGAGACGGTCGTCCTCGTACAGGGCCTCGCGGGAGGCGGTGGGGCGCAGCGCGTCGGTGTCGATGACGCAGCGGACGAAGAACGCCCAGTCCGGCAGCAGGCCGCGCGCCTGGTCGGTGAGGAGCATGCCCTTGATGTGGACGCGGTGGCCGCCCTGTTCGGAGGTGGTGGCCGCGGTGGGCAGGATGTAGGCGGCGCCCTTGATGCCGAGCAGGGGGATGTTGAGCTCGATGATGTCCAACGGCGCGAAGCCGAGGGTGTCCTGGCAGTAGGCAGCCAGCGCCTCGAAGCGGGTGCCCGGCGAGGAGTACTCGCGGTCCCAGACCGGCGGGGTCTCGGTGATGCGGTAGGTGTAGCCGGCCTCGTCTTCGAGGACTGTCTCGTACGGCAGAAGGCTGCCGAAGTCCCGCGCCAGCTCGACCACCCGCGGCGCCTGGAACCAGAACTCCTGGCCGTGCCGTGGCTTCAGGGTGACGATCGTCCCGGGCTCCGCGGGCGACTCCTCGGGAGCCAGAATCCTGATGTCGTAGTGGCCGTCAGCGGCGCCCCGCCATTCGACGGCCGGCGCGTCGGCGTCGACGGCGGACTTGGTGACCACGCAGATCTCGTCGGCGACCACGAAGCACGCCAGCAGCCCGATACCGAAACGGCCGAGGAAATCCCCCCGACCGAGCTCCAGCACACTCTCGGCATCACCGCCCAACGCGCCCCGCTTCGAACTCCGCCCAATGGTGGCGAGGAACCGGTGCACCTCATCCTCGGTGAGGCCGATCCCACTATCCCGCACCTGCACCCGCGCGCCGTCAGCAAGGATCCGCACGACTGCGGGGGAACCGGGATCAACAGCCCGTCGCGCGGTGATCGCATCCACCGCGTTCTGCAGAAGTTCGCGCACGAACACCCGCGGACTGGAGTAAAGATGATGCGAAAGGAGATCGACGATCCCCCGCAGATCCACTTGAAAGGCATGCACGGACGGAAGACCACGCCCACCGGCATCAGTGGCGGCGGACGCGGACTCGGAGACCAGCGGCTTCTCGGACGACACGCGCTCGATGCTACGCACCCGCGGCGACACCCGACGCCGGAATGGCCGCAACCGCGACGGTTTTAGACGATCGCGTCGAACTCTCCGGCCTTCACACCTGCGACGAACGCGATCCATTCGGCTTTTGTGAAGGCGAGGACGGGACCCTCTCGGTCCCGGCTGTTGCGGACGAGGATCTCGTCTGTACGGACACTGGTCGTCTCGACACACGACCCGTTGCCGTTTGAGGCACTGGACTTGACCCAGCGCGCCTCACTTTGATCGATTTGCATGGACTGCCCTCCCGAAATGACGCGCCGTACCGGGAGTAGTTCCTACCCGCTGGTAGAGGGAGCAATCGCCGCAAGTCTCCCCATGACCAAGACTTTGCCGAGGTAGAGAGCGGTAACAAGCATCGCTACGCACCATGAGAATCATGCGAACGCCCCGTTGCCTCGTGAGCGTGGAGCGTTCGGCTGCACCTTCGACCGGGTCGGCTATGGGTGGATATGCCTTCAGGGGTGTTGGTCGACATCTCCTGTCACCAACACCGCTGATCAAGCCAGGTCGTCGAACTCGCCGCCCTTGGCCCCATCCAGAAACGCTGCGATCTCATTGCGAGTGAACGTCAAGACAGCTCCTTGCGGGTCCTTTGAGTCACGCATATAGACCACACCGGTCTGACCTGCGGCGAGCTCAACGCAGGTTCCGTTACCGCTGCTCGCGGCGGCCTTGCGCCATTGCAGGCCGTCGTTTTCGATCATGACATGGCTACCTTCCCTAAGCCCGACGACCCGGATGGTCGCGCGGAAGACCAGTGTTCGTAGTTGCCCCTCAGCAGACGCATGAGAAATCTTCTGCTGTCCTCCGCGCTCAGGGCCGTCTCAGCCATCGCGGCGAACTTCGCGCCGATGGCGGCGATCTCGGCGTGGCCGCGCAGGAACAGCTCGCGGAAGACTCCCTCGACGTAGCACGCGCTGCTCGCCTTCGGGCCGTCTTCGAGATTCAGGAGCTGAATGGTGGCTCCCTCCATGCCCTGATAGAAGCCCGCCCCGTAGGGAATGATCTGGAGCGTCACGTGCTCCAAACGCGTCGCCATGATGAGGCGATCTATCTGCTCCTCACGGACGGCACGGGGCTGCGGGTCGAGCGCGGCGGGGCGCCACAGCACGTTCTCGTCGATGATGAAGTGGGCCTTCAGCGAGGCCTCATTCCAGATCCTTTTCTGGCGGTCCATGCGCATCTGGACCATTCGCTCCACCTCAGCCTCATCGCGCTCGTCTCCGTTGCGCGTGATGGCTTCCCTGGCATACCGCTCGGTCTGAAGCAGTCCGGGAACGAAGGTCATCTCGTAGTTGCGAAGGCTCCTGGCCTGGGACTCCAACGCGACGAAGGTCGAATGCTTGGCCGGGATGGTGGTGCTCATCCCCTTGTCCGCGTCGACGGCCTCCCGACTCAACGTGATCAGCTGGTCGCGTCGCTGCGCCGGAACCCCGTACAGCTTGCACAGGTCCCGCACGTCCCGCGCGACCGCCCCACGCTGGCCGTTTTCCATCCGGCTTATCTTCGCGTCCGAACATTCCAACCATCGGGCGGCCTCGGCGATGCTCTTGCCCGAAGCCTGACGCAGGGAGCGCAACTCGTTGCCGAGCTCCCAGCGCAGAACATTGATCCCTGCCACCGGCTGGTTTCGCTGATTCGCTCGCACCTGGGCCTCCTTGCCGTCAGGCATGTTCCGTACGCAAGTTCTGTGGGCATCTACACAGTGCAACCGCCGTACGGCAGGTGCCTGATGCAGATTCAGGAAGAACTTGCGAATGGCAATTGACAGCTCCTCTGGACGAGGAGCATCGTACAACTAAGACAGGGGTACGCGACAGGGTTCTGCCAAAGAGCCACCCACCTGGACCAACGAAAGCCGGGCCGACGTAGTGCGGCGTCGACCCGGCGAAGAGAGGCCCCAAACCGGAATCACTCGAAGAGACGGGAAGAGAACCTCATGGAAGTACCTACCCCTACGCCCCCCGAACAATCGTCACCAGGGCTGGAAGACTGTCCGCGCTGCGTGCAGGGCCGGATCGGCAAGGCCCGGTTGACGTGCACTCTGTGCTTCGGGGCCTCGATGGTGCAGCCCTGGGTCGCCGACCAGGAGCGGGCTCAACAGGCGAGCTGGGCCGCCTACCTCAGCGCGCGGCGGCACACGATGCGCGACGGGGCGGATCCGGACCTCGGCGAGTGCGCCCGGTGCTGGCCGTCCAGGTGCCCGCAGTGCCCGTGGACTCCGCCCGCGGATCCCGGGGCCGGTGGGCTCGGGCTCGCAGCCTGAATCGGTGGGAGGTGAGGACCACCATGGAGATACTGATCATCTTCGGTGTCGTATACGCGGCGTTCTTGATCGGACGCCTCCTGCAGTACCTCGCGGACGCCAAGCGCATCCTCGGCCGGGGTACCGACAGGAACGAGCGGCGGTAGAGACCGCTCCCAGCTTGTAGCGCTGAGAAAGCAGCGCGCCTCCCGCAATGGTGCTGAGGAGGCGCGCCTCAAGGCGTCTAGGGCGAAAACAGGCTCGCTGGTTTCGGGCGGCGAAGCTCAGCAGCCCCGAACCTCAGCCGGCCTGGATCTTCGCAGTGTTCTGCACCACGTTCACCTGAATGTTGTGCGTCGAGTTCTGGTCCTCGTGCACCTGGCTCGTCAGATCCTGCGTGATGTCCCCGTTGGCCCCGGTGCAGTGCCCGGCCGGCACGCATGAGAACCGGTACCCGCCAGCTGGCACGGTCAGCGTCACCTCGGCCGGCTGCCCGGCCGTGACGCGGATGTTCTGGATGTTCGAGATGTCCCCGGCCACCTGCAGGTTTATCTTGTCGCCGATGGGCGCGAACACGTCCAGGTTCGCCGCGCTCACATCCGTGGCCTGCACCTGTCCGTTGGCCGTCACGCTCACGTCCGACGTGGTCGCCAGGTGGTTGATCGTGACGTTGCCGCGGCCGGTGAACAGCTTCACCGCCGCGTCCAGGCCGGTGGCCGAGATGTCCGCCTGATCGCTGGAGTGGTCCATCATCGCCTCGACCGACATCGAGCGCGGGACCTGGATGTCGTACTTCGAGGCGCACTCGCTGTTCGGGCAGTGCACGCTGACCAGCAGGTAGCCGCCGGCGCTGATGATCTGGCGCTCCACCGGCTCCAGCAGCGTGGCCTTGTCGGTGGCCTTGATCGTCACCTCGTCGGTGTCCGAGCCGGTGATGTTGATCGAGCCGTTGCCGTCGACCGCGATCAGCATCTGCTGCACGTTGTTGTACGTGTACGTGTGCTTGCTGGTGCGCGGGTAGTGGTTGATCAGCACGTTGCCGACGGCCCCCAGCCCGACCAGCACCAGCACCGTGATCGCCAGCGTCCGCGTGAACCGCCACGCCCGGCCGCCGCGCTGCCGCCACTCCGACTGCGGTTCCGGCGGGAGCACCGGACGGCTGCGGGTCGGAAGCGGCGCGGTCGGTTCGTTCACCGAGTCGTCGTACTCGTCGTCGTACTCGGTGTCCGGCAGCCCGGAAGCCGGGTAGCGCGGCCCGTCGTCCGGCTCGTCGAAAGACACTGAAGCCCCACCTCCGCGGTATCCCATACCCTGCGGAGGCGAGGCTAGCAGCGTCGAACTGTTGATCGTCTGCTGGTCGAGGTTCTTTGTGACCCTTTTACCGGCCGGTCATCTCAGGCGTTCACAGGAGCCGCCACGGGCTTGACCGAAGTCAGCAGCAGCTGCGCGACGTCAACCACTTCCATCGACTCCGGGACCTCGCCTGCCTGCTTCCGGGCGGTGATCGAGTCGCCGAGCATCACCAGGCAGTACGGGCAGGCGGTGGAGATGACGTCCGGGTTCGTCGACAGCGCCTCGTCGACGCGCTCGACGTTGATGCGCTTCCCGAGGCGCTCCTCCATCCACATGCGCGCGCCGCCAGCGCCGCAGCAGAAGCCCTTCTCCTTGCAGCGGTGCATCTCGGTGTTCTTCAGGCCCGGGACCTTGGCGATGATCTCGCGCGGCGGGGTGTAGACCTTGTTGTGGCGGCCCAGGTAGCAGGGGTCGTGGTAGGTGATGTTCTGGTCGATCGGCGTCACCGGGGTCAGCTTGCCTTCGGACACCAGCGTGTCCAGCAGCTGCGTGTGGTGGATGACGTCGTACTCGCCGCCGAGCTGCGGGTACTCGTTCGCCAGCGAGTTGAAGCAGTGCGGGCAGGTCGCCACGATCTTGCGCTTCTCGCGCGGCGTGTCCTCGCCGAAGACCTCGTTCAGCATCTCGACGTTGCCCTGCCCCAGCATCTGGAACAGGAACTCGTTGCCCAGGCGGCGTGCCGGGTCGCCGGTGCAGGCTTCCATGCCGCCCAGGACGGCGAACTTCACGCCGGCGATGTGCAGCAACTCGGCGAATGCCTTCGTCGTCTTCTTCGCGCGGTCCTCCAGCGAGCCGGCGCAGCCGACCCAGTAGAGGTACTCGACCTCGGAGATGTCCTCCAGGGTCTCGCCGAACACCGGGACCTCGAAGTCCAGCTCGGCGATCCACTCGGTGCGCTTCTTGGGCTGCATGCCCCAGGGGTTCTGCGCCTTCTCCAGGTTCTTCAGCATCGTGCCCGCCTCGGACGGGAACGAGGACTCGATCATCACCTGGTAGCGGCGCATGTCGACGATGTGGTCCACGTGCTCGATGTCCACCGGGCACTGCTCGACGCAGGCGCCGCAGGTGGTGCAGGACCACAGGATGTCGGGGTCGATGACGCCGTTGTCGTCGGCGGTGCCGATCAGCGGCCGCTCGGCCTCGGCGCGGACCAGGTCCGGCAGCGAGAGCCACTTCTCCTCGGCCAGCTTCTCGTTGCCCTCCAGGTCCTTGCCGCCGCCGGCGAACAGGTAGGGCGCCTTGGCCGCGGAGTGGTCGCGCAGGGCCAGCATCAGCAGCTTCGGCGAGAGCGGCTTGTCGGTGTTCCAGGCCGGGCACTGGTCCTGGCAGCGGCCGCACTCGGTGCAGGTCGAGAAGTCCAGCAGGCCCTTCCAGGTGAAGTCCTCGACCGCGCCGACGCCGAACTTGGCGTCCTCGGCCGGGTCCTCGAAGTCGATCGGCAGGCCGCCGGAGGCCATCGGGCTCAGCGCGCCGAGCGCGGTGCCGCCGTCGGCCTTCTTCTTGAACCAGATGTTGGGGAACGCCAGGAAGCGGTGCCAGGCCACGCTCATCGTGGAGTTCAGGCCGATGGTGATGGCCCAGACCATGGAGATCACGATCTTGACCATCGCGACCGCGTAGATCGAGTTCTCCAGCGAGCCGCGCGACATGCCATCGAAGGCGTGGATCAGCGGGTAGCTGACCGGGTAGTGCAGGCTGTAGGAGAGGTGGTGGCCCAGCGCGCCCTCGAAGCCGCGCAGCAGCATGATGCACAGGCCGATGGTGAGGATGACCCACTCGACGAAGTAGCCCTGCCACATCGTGGAGCCGAAGAACCGCGAGCGCTTGCCCTTGTCCTTCGAGCCGGCGCCCGAGGGGCGGTTGCGCAGGCGGACGCCCATCAGCCCGGCGATCGCCAGGATCATCACGAAGCTGATCACTTCGGTGACGAACTCGAACGGCCACCAGCGGCCGATCAGCGGGATCGCGAAGTCCGCGGAGAACAGCTGGCCGTAGGCGGTGACCAGGGTGAAGAACAGCAGGCCGAAGCCGACCATGACCACCCAGTGCATGGCGCCGATCCAGCGCTTGCCCTTGCGGGCCAGCCGGGTGTGGCCGAGGAACTCCCGGAAGAGGTTCCGGGTCCGCTCCAGCGGCTCGTTGGTGCGCGCGCCGGGCGCGACCGACTGGCCGAGCTTCACGAACTGGTAGATGTAGACAGCGGTCCGGCCCAGCAGACCGAAGCCGATGACCGAGATCACCAGCGAGACGACGATGGCTGCGAGCTGCATAGCCTCGGTCTCCTCCTACGCGTGCGTATCGACGGACACATCCCGATCACCGTCCGTACGGAGGGTACGGTAGTCGAGGCCCCAGATTATCCTACTGACGAGTAACTTCTGGCGCGCCACAAGTGATGTTGGCAGCACCGACAGGGAGGAGGGAAGGCTGTGACGGCCCCTGAGCCTGTGACTCCTACTACATCGGTCGACAATGCTGCTACGTCGGCTGTGACTCCCGCTACATCCGCTGTCGCGATGTCCGCCGCACGCCCGGCCTCCTCGCTGCCACCAGCGGATGAGCTGCTGGCGCTGCTGGACGGACGGCGCCTGTCGCCCGCACAGCGACGGATAGCGCACTACCTTCTGGAGAACCTTCCCGAGGTCGCTTTCCTGTCGAGCATGGAGCTCGCCGAACGCGTCGGGGTGAGCCAGCCGTCGGTCACCAGGTTCGCCGCCGCGTTGGGCTTCTCGGGCTACCCGGAGTTGCGCGCCGCGTTGCGTCCGATCGCGCTCAGAGTCCCTGAGACGGGAATCCACAGCGAACGCATAGCGGGGAACGAACTGCACTCCGCTCTGGAGAGCGACCAAGCGAACCTGGAAGCGCTGCACAAGTACGCCGCCGATCCGTCACGGCTCGCCCGGCTGGGCACCGACCTCGCCGCCTCGGAACCGCTCTCCGTGCTCGGCCTAAGGATGTCCGCGCCTGTCGCCTCCTACTTCGCCTATGGAGCCGCGCGCATTCACCCAGACGTCCGCGTGATCGACACGCCGGGCTCCCCGGCTCATGAGGCGCTGCTGCGGGCTAAGTCCGCCGGCGGTACGTGGCTCCTGGCGTTTGTACTGCCGCGCTATTCGGCGGAGTCCGTCGTCATGCTGCGGAGCGCTAGAGAGCTTGGACTCAAGACAGCTGTAGTGACGGACGTCCCGCTGGTGCCGTTCGCACATTTGGCGGACGCGCTCCTGCCGGTCGGCGTCGGGTCCCGATCCGTCTTCGACTCGCACGCGGCACCCATGGCGTTCGCCGCGCTGCTGCTCCAGTCGCTCGCCGACGCCGCTCCAGAGCGGACGCAGGAGCGGCTGGAAGCGTACGAAGCCCTCGCGGAGACCCGCGGGTTCTACGTCGACAAGTGACGTAGCGCGACAAACACCACCATCGCATCCCCCGCACTCCAGCTTTCGCGCACCCAGTTGGTCAAGAAATCTTGACCAACGGTCAAGACTCCTTGACCATAGAGCTCGTGACCACCGAAGACGCAGACAGCGTCCACATCCAGACCGACGAGCAGCTGCGCGCCGTCGCCAGCCACACCCGGCACCGGATCCTGCGCGTCCTGCGGGACGGACCGGCGACCATCACCCAGATCGCCGAGCGGCTGGGGATCGCCAAGGGCAGCTCCAACCACCACGTGAAGGTGCTGGCGAAGGCCGGCCTGGTCGCGGTCGTGGAGACGCGCAAGGTCGGCGGCGTCACCGAGCAGTACTACGCGATGACCGGGCGGCGCATCGAGCTGCCGGAGCCCGGGTCCGGACAGCCCGAGACGCTGATGCGGCACGCGTTGGCCGACGTGGAGGACGCACCGCTGAACGAACAGAAGACCATCGCCCTGAACCACGCACGGCTCAGCCCGGAGGCGTGGGAGGAGTTCAACAAGCGCGTCGAAGCCCTGATGGCCGAATTCAGAGAGCTCACGGATCCCACGCAGCCCGCCGCCGATCTGTTCATTGCGTTCTACCGACCGAAGGACGTCTGATGGCCGACAAGCTTCCCGCGCGCTTCTACCGCATATGGACCGCCTCCGCGGTCTCCGCCCTCGGCGACGGCGTCTACTTCGCGGCGGTCCCGCTGCTCGCGTTGACCATGACGCACAGCCCGATCCTGCTCGGCGCGATGGAGGCGTGCTCGCTGCTGCCCTGGCTGTTCTTCGGCATGATCGGCGGGGCGCTGGTCGACCGGTGGGATCGGCGGCGGACGATGGTGATCGCCGACATGTGCCGGTTCCTGTTGCTGGTGTTCGTGACGGCGCTGATAGCGGCCGGCGCCGCGAACATCTACGCGCTGTTCGTCGTGGTGTTCCTGCTGGGGATCGGGCAGGTGTTCTTCGACACCGCGTCGATCGCCTTCCTGCCGGAGGTGCTGGAGCGGGACCTGGGCACCTTGCAGGTCGCCAACTCGCGGTTGCAGGGGGCGCAGCAGGCCCTCGGCGGTTTCGTCGGGCCCCCGACCGGATCGTTGCTGTTCGCGCTGGGGCGCTCGGTCCCCATTCTCGGCGACGCCGTGTCGTTCCTCTTCAGCTCCCTGACGATCTGGACACTGCCCAAGTCCGCGCCGAAGCCGGCTCAGCCGCGGGGATCGCTGCTGCGGGAGGCCCGGGAGGGGGCGGCGTACCTGCTCGGGAATCGGTTGCTGGTGGGGATGGCGCTGCGGCCGGCGGTCGGGAACTTCGCGTTCATGGGAGCGAGCGCCGTGCTGGTGCTGTTTGTGAAGGAGACCCTGCATCTCGGCACCACGGCCTTCGGCCTCTACCTGACGGCGAATGCGATCGGGGCGCTGGTCGGGACGTCGTTCGCGCCGCGGCTGGCGGGCAAGCTCGGCACCGGCGGGACGCTGACGCTGACCGCGGTCGTGGAAGCCTTGGCGCTGTTGGGGATCGGCCTCTCTCCGAACGCGTGGGTCGCCGCGGTCGGCGAGACGGTACTCGGCGCCGCGATGGGCACCACGATGGGGCTGGGGCCGGCGGTCCGGCAGGCGATCGTGCCGGACCACCTGATGGGGCGGGTCGCGGCGACCGGACGGCTGATCAACCTGAGCGCGGGCCCGCTCGGCGCGGTGTTCGGCGGATGGCTGGCGCATGTGGCGGGGCTGCGGGCGCCGTTCATCGTCGGGGCCGGGATCCTGGCCGCGATGGCGGTGGTCGCGGCGCGGATGACCAGCAACAAGCGGATCGACGCGGCGCTGGCCGAGGCGGCCGAGCGACGGGAGCGGGAAGCCGCCGAGGGCGAACCGGCCACCGCGGTCGCAATGGCCTGATCACCTCTCCTACACGTCGTACCAGCGAGCGGTCTGCCGCGCGATCCCCGCGCAGGCCGCCGCCAGCGGTATCTCGAACAGCACCGCCAGCACCAGCGCCTGCACGAAGTCGCCGCCCCGCGAGAGCATCACGTCGAACCAGGCGTCCATACCGAACAGGGTCGCGGCCACGGTGGCGGCGGTGCGAGCCCGGTGGTCGTGCCGGACCAGGAGGATGCCGAGGGTGGCCAACGCCAGCGCCTCCATGGTGTCCAGGCCGATCCACACGGTCGACCAGTGGCTCACCACGGCCTTGCCGTGCAGCGTGTTGGCCAGGAAGACCATCCAGCCGACCAGCACGATCGCCGAGCCGACGAACGCGATCGCCATCTTGTGGCGGGCCGCCTGGGACGCCATCAGGGTCCTCGTCCACACCGAGAATCTCAGCCGCATGGCAATCATGATCTACGGCGGACCGGGTACCGCGCCATGACGACCGCCCCACGCCGGGGGTGGTGCCAGCCCTACCTCGGACTGTCTGTCAACCGACACGCGGCGTGACACGTCCTCCTCGCACACAACACCCTCACTCGACGCCAAGCTTTTGGCGACGATGACCCAGCGCCTCGAAAACTCGTAACCACACAAAGCGGCGCGCGCCAACGGGATTGAAACCCACGGGCGCACGCCGGTCTGGGTGAGGCGGGCCGGAGGCCTCAGTTCAGCGGCCCCACGGCCGTCTCGACGGCCGCGACCACAGCGCCGGACTTCAGCGCGTCCTCGGCGGCGCGCAGCTCCGGCGACAGGAAGCGGTCCGGGCCCGGGCCGCCGACGCCGGCGTCCCGCAGGGCGCGCACGGCCGCGCCGGTACCGGCGGCGGGCTGCAACGGCGCGCGCAGGTCCAGCGCTCGGGCCGCGGTGACGAGCTCGACGGCCAGGATGCGCCGCAGGTTGTCGACGGCGGTGCGCAGCTTGCGCGCGGCGGACCAGCCCATGGAGACGTGGTCCTCCTGCATCGCCGAGGAGGGGATGGAGTCCACGGAGGCCGGGACGGCCAACCGCTTGTTCTCGCTGACCAGCGCGGCCTGCGTGTACTGCGCGATCATCAGGCCGCTGTCGACGCCCGGGTCGTCGGCGAGGAACGGGGGGAGGCCGTGCGAGCGCGCGACGTCGAGCATCCGGTCGGTGCGGCGTTCGGCGATGGAGCCGAGGTCGGCGGCGGCGATCGCGAGGAAGTCCAGGACCATGGCGACCGGGGCGCCGTGGAAGTTGCCGTTGGACTCCACGCGGCCGTCGGCCAGCAGCACCACCGGGTTGTCGACGATCGAGGCGAGCTCGCGCTCGGCGACGGTCGCGGCGTGCGCCATGGTGTCGCGGGTGGCGCCGGCGACCTGCGGGGCGCAGCGCAGCGAGTAGGCGTCCTGGACGCGGGTGCACTCGTTGGGCTCGCGGTGGGACTCCATGATCGCCGAGCCGTGCAGCACCTTCAGCAGGTTCGCCGCGGAGGCGGCCTGGCCGGGATGCGGGCGGATCGCGTGCAGTTCGGGGCGGAACACCTTGTCGGTGCCCAGCAGCGCCTCGACCGACATCGCGGCCGAGATGTCGGCGATCTTCACCAGCTCGGACAGGTCGCCGAGGGCCAGGATCAGCATGCCGAGCATGCCGTCGGTGCCGTTGATGAGGGCCAGGCCCTCCTTGGGCGCCAGTTCCAGCGGCTCGATGCCGGCCTCGGCCAGGACCGGTCCGGCCTCGACCGCGGAAACCCCGTCAGCCCCGATGACTTCGCCCTCGCCCATCAGCACCAGGGCGACGTGCGACAACGGCGCCAGGTCGCCGGAACAGCCCAACGAGCCGAACTCGCGCACCGCCGGCGTGATCCCGGAGTTCAGCAGCGCGGCCATGGTCTCGGCGACCACGGGACGCACGCCAGTGTGGCCGGTGGCCAGCGTCTTGAGCCGCATCAGGGTGAGCGCGCGGATCACCTCGGGCTCGACCAGCGGGCCCATGCCGGCGGCGTGCGAGCGGATCAGGGAGCGCTGCAGCTGCGCGCGCATCTCCGGATCGATGTGCCGGGTGGCCAACGCGCCGAAGCCGGTGGAGATGCCGTAGGCCGGGGTCGGGGCCGCGGCCAGCCGGTCCACCAGGGCCCGGCCCTCGGCCAGCGCCTTCAGGGAAGTCGCGGACAATTCGACGCGGGCACCGTCCCGGGCCACGGCGACGACGTCACCGAAAGTGAGATCCGCCTCACCGATCACCACTGTCTGGCTCATTGCCACCCTGCTCCCTTGTGGGGTTACTACTCCGTCTGAATGAATGAGATCATACGGTCGATCGCCAGCATGAATGAGAGGGGTCCAGGAATGACCGCGACCAGTGGTCCGCGCCCGGTCCGCGCCGCCCGAGGCACGAGCATCACCGCACAGGGCTGGCAGCAGGAAGCCGCCATGCGCATGTTGATGAACAACCTCGACCCGGAGGTCGCCGAGCACCCCGACGAGCTGGTCGTCTACGGCGGCACCGGCAAGGCGGCGCGCAACTGGGCGTCCTTCGACGCGATGGTGCGCACGCTTCAGACGCTGAAGAACGACGAGACCATGCTCGTGCAGTCCGGCAAGCCGGTCGGCGTCATGCAGACCCACGAGTGGGCGCCGCGCGTCCTGCTCGCGAACTCCAACCTTGTCGGCGACTGGGCGAACTGGGAGGAGTTCCGGCGCCTGGAGGCCCTGGGCCTCACCATGTACGGCCAGATGACCGCCGGTTCCTGGATCTACATCGGCACGCAGGGCATCCTGCAAGGCACCTACGAGACGTTCGCCGCGGTCGCCGCGAAGAAGTTCAACGACACCCTGGCCGGGACCATCACCCTGACCGCGGGTCTGGGCGGCATGGGCGGCGCGCAGCCGCTGGCCGTCACGATGAACGGCGGCGTGGCGATCTGTATCGACTGCGACGAGCGCTCGATCGACCGCCGCGTCGAGCACCGCTACCTGGACGTGAAGGCGAACTCGCTGGACCACGCGCTCCAGCTCGCCACCGAGGCCCGCGACAAGCGCGAGCCGCTGTCGATCGGCGTGCTGGGCAACGCCGCCGAGCTGGTCCCGCAGCTGCTGGCGATGGACGCGCCGATCGACATCGTCACCGACCAGACCTCGGCGCACGACCCGCTGGCGTACCTGCCGCTCGGCGTGGACTTCCACGACATGAAGCAGTACGCGAAGGACAAGCCGGCCGAGTTCACGCAGCGCGCCCGCGAGTCGATGGCCAAGCACGTCGAGGCGATGGTCGGTTTCCAGGACAAGGGCGCCGAGGTCTTCGACTACGGCAACTCGATCCGAGGCGAGGCGCAACTGGCCGGGTACACCCGGGCCTTCGACTTCCCCGGCTTCGTCCCGGCCTACATCCGGCCGCTGTTCTGCGAGGGCAAGGGACCGTTCCGCTGGGCCGCGCTGTCCGGCGAGGCGAGCGACATCGCCAAGACCGACAAGGCGATCCTGGAGCTGTTCCCGGAGAACGAGTCGCTGGCGCGCTGGATCACAATGGCCTCGGAACGCGTCAAGTTCCAGGGGTTGCCGGCGCGCATCTGCTGGCTCGGCTACGGCGAGCGCGACCGGGCCGGCGAGCGGTTCAACGACATGGTCGCCTCCGGCGAACTCGTCGCGCCGATCGTCATCGGCCGCGACCACCTGGACGCCGGTTCCGTGGCCTCGCCGTACCGGGAGACCGAGGCGATGGCCGACGGCTCCGACGCGATCGCGGACTGGCCGCTGCTGAACGCGATGGTGAACGTGGCCTCGGGCGCGTCGTGGGTGTCGATCCACCACGGCGGCGGCGTCGGCATGGGCCGCTCGATCCACGCCGGGCAGGTGACGGTCGCCGACGGCACGAAGCTGGCTGGCGAGAAGGTGCGCCGGGTGCTGACCAACGACCCGGGCATGGGGGTCATCCGGCACGTCGACGCCGGGTACGACCGCGCGGACGAGGTCGCCGCGGAGCGCGGAGTGCGCGTGCCGATGCGTGAGGGTGACGCGTAACAGTGTCCTTGCAAACTGCTATCCACAGGGCTGTGGATGAGGCAGAAGCGAGCAGCTACCTCCAGATGTGGCGCTCGCTTCTGCCCCTCGGCCTGAACTCCGACACCGGCGGCTACCGCCGTTTCGCTTGGAACACCGCGGATCTGGCGTGCCGCGAATGGTTCCGCTCCGAGGCCGCCGCGCGCGGCCTGGAGGTGGAGACCGACCGCAACGGCAACCTGTGGGCGTGGTGGGGGCCGAAGGGTCCCGGCGCCGTGGTCACCGGGTCGCATCTGGACTCGGTGCCGGACGGCGGCGCGTTCGACGGGCCGCTCGGCGTCGTGTCGTCGTTCGCGGCGGTCGACGTGCTGCGGGCCCGCGGCTTCACCCCGGCTAAGCCCTTCGCAGTGGCCTGTTTCTCCGACGAGGAGGGCGCGCGGTTCGGCATCGCCTGCGCCGGATCCCGGTTGATGACCGGCGCGCTGTCCGCCGAGAAGGCGCGCGGCCTGTGCGATCTGAATGGCACGACGATGGCGGCCGCCATGGAGCAGGCGGGCCAGGACCCTGACACGCTCGGCCGTGACGACGAGCGCCTGGACGGCATCGCCGCGTACGTCGAGTTGCACGTCGAGCAGGGCAAGGCGCTGGCGTTCACCGAGTCGCCGGTCGCGGTCGCCTCGGCGATCTGGCCGCACAGCCGCTGGCGCTTCGAGTTCGCCGGCGAGGCCAACCACGCCGGGACCACCCGGTTGGAGGACCGGCGCGACCCGATGCTCACCTACGCCAACGCCGTGCTGGCGGCCCGTAAGAAGGCCAAGCTCGGCGGCGCGGTGGCGACGTTCGGGCGGCTGGTGGTCGAGCCCAACGGCACGAACGCCATCCCTTCGCGGGTGCGCGCCTGGCTGGACGTCCGGGCCCCGGGCGATGAGATCCTGGCGGCCGTGACCGAGGAGATCATCAAAGCCGCGGACGAGCGGGCCGGCCGGGACGGCACCGTCCTGAGCACCGAACGGGAGTCGCACACGCCGGTCGTGGAATTCGACGACGTTTTGCGGAACCGTCTGGCGGGCAGTCTTCGTCAAACGTTCGGCGCCGTTCCCGTGCTGCCGACTGGCGCGGGGCACGACGCCGGGATCCTGGCGGCGGCCGTACCGACCGCGATGCTGTACGTCCGCAACCCGACCGGCGTGTCCCACGCGCCCGGCGAGCACGCGGACGACCGCGACTGCCTGGCCGGGGTGACCGCACTCGCCGACGTGTTGCAGGAGCTGTGCCAGTGACTTTGCCCGAGAAGCCGCCCGAGAAGCCGCAGACCCCGACCGGTTCACCCACCCCGTCCACCACGTCGTTCTGGTGCGAGCTGGCCTGGATCGGCGGCGAGATCAAGAGCAAGGTCCTCATCGAGGTGGCGCAGGGGCGCGTCTCCTCGGTCACGTGCGGGGTGAAACCCCGCCCCGAGAACGCCGAGAAGCTCTCCGGCCTGACCGTCCCGGGCCTGGCGAACGTGCACTCGCACGCCTTCCACCGCGCACTCCGCGGCCGCACCCAGGTCGAGTCCGGCACGTTCTGGACCTGGCGCGAGCGCATGTACGAGGCCGCCGCACACCTGGACCCGGACTCCTACCGAGAACTGGCCACGGCGGTCTTCGCCGAGATGGCCCTGGCCGGCATCACCGCCGTCGGCGAGTTCCACTACCTGCACCACTCGCCCAAGGGCGGCCTGTATCAGGACCCGAACGCCATGGGTCACGCCATGGCCGAGGCCGCCGAAGCGGCGGGGATCCGCCTCACGCTGCTCGACACCTGCTACCTGTCCGGCGGCTTCGACACCGAACTGAACGACGTCCAGCGCCGCTTCTCCGACGGCGACGCGGCCCGCTGGGCCGACCGGGTCGAGGCCCTGCGCAAGGCGTACGCGGGCTCTGAGACAGTGCGGATCGGCGCGGCGGTGCACAGCGTGCGAGCGGTACCGGTCGACCAACTCTCGCCGGTGGTGGCCTTCGCGGCGGAGAACGAGATGCCACTGCACGTCCACCTCTCCGAACAGCGCGCGGAGAACGACGCCTGCCTGGTCCGCCACCACAAGACACCGACGGAACTGCTCCACGCCCACGGCGCCCTCGGCCCCCGCACCACGGCAGTCCACGCCACCCACCTGTCGCAGATGGACATCGACCTGCTGGGCACCTCCGGCACGGCGGTCTGCATGTGCCCCACCACCGAACGCGACCTCGCGGACGGCATCGGCCCGGCCCACGCATGCCACCTCGCGGGCTCCCCGGTGAACCTGGGCTCCGACTCCCACGCGGTCATCGACCTCTTCGAAGAGGCCCGCGCGGTGGAACTCGACGAGCGCCTGCGCACCGAACGCCGAGGCCACTGGCTCGCCGCGGAACTGCTGCAGGCGGCGACCGAGGCAGGCCACGCCTCCCTCGGCTGGCCGGCGACAGGGCGCCTGGAGGTCGGGGCGTTGGCGGACTTCACGACGATCGCACTGGACACGGTGCGCTTGGCGGGCGTCCAGCCGGCGCACGCCGCCGAATCGGTGATCTTCGCGGCCACCGCGGCGGACGTGCGGCATGTCGTGGTCGGCGGCCGCTTCACAGTGCGCGATCATCAGCACGCGCTGGTGGAGGATGTGCCGGGGCGGCTGAAGGCTTCGATCGGGGCGATTTTCAAGTAGCGCGGCGGCGCGGGCGGCAGCACGGCTGTGCAGCGGCCCGGCATTGGCGGCAGTGGCACGGCAGCGGCTGTCAGTGCGGGCGGCGAGACTGGTTAAAAGGGGCGGATGCCTCATAACAGAATGACGGCTCAGCAAGCCGGCAGCTCGGCGGCAAGCGGTTCGCGGACTCCGACGCGCAGCCGGCCGATCAAGTAGCCGGCGGCGAGGCAGTTCGGTTCGCGGACTCTGGCGCGCAGCTGCCGGTCAAGTGGCTGGCGGCGAGGCAGTTCGGTTCGCGGCTCGGTGACCCGCGCAGCTAACTAGTAGCGCGGTAGTCCGGATCGGCAGACGAGGCCCGCGCGGCGGCTTGGCGAATCGCGCGGCCCGGCCAAAGCCCGGACCGGCGGCGGTCGGCGGTCGCCTGTCGCCTGTCAGTGGCCTCGCCGATACTCGTAAAAGGGGCGAATCCCCCATAACATAATGGAAGCACCGTGACCACCACCCTCCTCACCAACATCGCCGAACTCACCACCCACGCCGCCCCCGGCACCCTCGCCGACGCCGCCCTCGTCGTCGTCGACGGCCGCGTCGCCTGGACCGGCCCGGCCGCGCAGGCGCCCGATGCCGACGAGCGGGTCGATCTCGGGGGGCGCGCGGTGATTCCCGGCTTCGTCGACAGCCACGCGCATCTCGTCTTCGCCGGCGATCGCTCGGAGGAGTTCGCCGCGCGCATGACCGGCACGCCCTACAGCGCCGGCGGCATCCGGACCACCGTTGCCGCCACGCGTGCCGCGTCCGACGACGGCCTGCGCGCCAACCTGAAGCGCCTCACCGGCGAGATGCTGCGGCAGGGGACGACCACCGTCGAGTGCAAGTCCGGCTACGGCCTCACCGTCGAGGACGAGGCGCGGGCCCTGCGCCTCGCGCGCGAGCAGGTCGAGGCGGTCACCTACCTCGGTGCGCACGTGGTCCCCGCCGAGTACAAGGATCGGCCCGAGGAGTACGTCGACCTCGTCAAGGGCCCCATGCTCGATGCCTGCGCGCCGTTCGCCGACTACGCCGACGTCTTCTGCGAGCGCGGTGCCTTCGACGCGGAGCAGACCCGCGAGATCCTCACCGCCGCCCGGGCCAAGGGCCTGGACCTGCGCCTGCACGCCAATCAGCTCGGCAACGGGCCCGGCGTGCAGCTCGCCGTCGAGTTCGGCGCGGCCTCCGCCGACCACTGCACGTTCCTCGACGACAAGGACATCGCGGCGCTCGCCGGATCGCAGACTGTCGCGACGCTGCTGCCCGGCGTCGAGTTCTCGACACGTTCGCCGTACCCGGACGCCCGGCGCCTCCTGGAAGCCGGCGCGACCGTCGCCATCGCCACCGACTGCAACCCAGGGTCCTGCTACACCAACTCGATGCCGTTCTGCATCGCGGTGGCGGTGCGCGACATGCACATGTCGCCGGCCGAGGCGCTGTGGGCCGCGACCGTCGGCGGCGCCAAGGCCCTGCGCCGCGAGGACGTCGGCCACCTCGGCGTCGGCGCCCGCGCGGACTTCGCCGTACTGGACGCACCGAGCCACCTCCACCTCGCCTACAGGCCGGGCGTCCCACTTATCCACAGGGTGTGGAAAAACGGGACGCCCGTCAGCTAGCGGCTAGTAGTGACTACCGGCGTACCGCCTCACGGGTTGTACTGCCCCGTGTGCGCGGCATCGGTGATCTGCGTGTACACCTTGTCCGTGATCGCCTTCGGCCCGCCGAACACGTCGACATAAGCCACCCCGGGCTGCTTGCCCATCGCGTCGAAGTACCCGCCGATCGCGTCGGGCAGATTGTTCGGGTCGGTCAGCAGCAGCGGCTGCTGCACGTTCGCCACGTACGCCGCGCCGGTCAGCGCGTCCGCGAACGTCGCGCCGCTGGCCACGCCGACCAGGTAGGTCTGCGGGAACTCGCCGAACACCTTCGCCGAGGTCTCGTACCGGTTCGCGCCGTAAAGCTCGCTGTGGCACTGCCCGCCGGCCAGCGCGCTCAGCGCGTGGACCGCCGCGCCGCCGACGGCCGTGACCGCGGTGCAGTTCGAGGTGCCGAGCTTGCCCTTGACGTACGCCGAGGTACTCGGGTCGAAGAAGTTCGGGCCGTCGGTCAGGATGATCGCGGCCGGCTGCGGCTCCTGGCCGGCGACCGAGGTGGCCCGGGGGCCGGCCGCCAGCGGACCGGCCGACAGCGCGTCCGGGAAGTCCTTGCCGGTGGCCACGACCACGTTCGCCGGGTCGCCGAGGCCGAACTTCGCGACCTGCAGCGCGGTGTCGAAGCGGGTCTGGCCGGCGAAGCGCTGGACCTTGTAGCCCTCGTTGATCAGCTGCTGGTCGACCGACGCCGGGACCGCGGCGTAGCCGCCGAGGATGAACACGGTGCGGCCCTTGGGCACCACGCGGTTGATCTCGTCGTTGGCCGGCCCGTAGAGCCCGGCGTTCGGCGGGGTCAGCAGCAGCGGACCGCGCTTGTAGAACGACAGGGGCCCGCCGGCGAGCGCGTCCGGGAACGTCCCGGAGGTCGCGATGACCGCGGTCTCGGCCTGGCCCCAGCTGCTCTTCGGGTCCACCGCGAGCCACTGCTTCTGCGAGATCTTCACCGCGGTGTCCAGCCGGTCCGCGCCGGCGATCCGGGTGACCTGCGCCTGCCCGGCAGCACCCCCCACCAGCAGGTGGGCGCTTTCCAGAGCCGGGGAGTAGCCCGGCCACTGGAGTGTCAGGGTCACGCGATAGTCGCCGGGGTTCTGGTAGGTGTGCGCGACGTCGACGTCGGTCGACAGCGACGCCTGCTGGCCGTCGCCGAAGTCCAGGACGGCCTTGCAGCCGTTGCCCGGGTCGATGGTGTTGCCGGCGACCCGGATCATGATGTTCGCGGGCGCCACCGCGGCAGGCGGATTGAAGCTGATCAGGGCCTGCTTCTCCAGCCCCGAGGCGCAGGTTCCGGAGTCGGTCGCGGCGTGCGCCGGCGCGACGGCCAGCGCCGAGGCGGCCGCCCCCGAGACCAGTGCGACAGCGGTGAGTAGGCTGGATGTTCTGCGTTTCATTGGCGAGAAGCCCCCTATACCCGTGCGACGGTGACGTCAGGAGCCTCGCGTAGTTCGCGTCCGTCATCAAAGCTCAGACTACGTATAGGCAGTCGATAAAACGCTGTGGGTAAATGTGCCGGGGGGACAGCTTTTGAAGACGATTATCAACCGGGACTTCACGCGGCTCTGGTACGGCCAGGCGGTCTCCAAAGTCGGCGACTACGTCTTCAATACGACACTGGTCCTGTGGATCGCGACGAAACTGGGCTATCACAAGAGCTGGGCCGCCGGCGCGGTGTCCGGCGTGCTGATCGCCGGGCTGATCGCGACGTTCGCCGTCGCGCCGGCCGCCGGGGTCTTCGCAGACCGCTGGAACCGCAAGCGCACGATGCTGCGGATGGACGCGGTCCGGGCCGTCCTGGTCGGCGGGCTCGCCGCCGTGGCGTTCCTGCCGGCCGACAAGCTCCCGGTCGGCGTGTGGCTGGCGCTCATCTACGCCGTCGTCTTCGCCGTCAACGCGGCCGGGACCTTCTTCGGCCCGTCACGCATGGCCGTCGTGCCCGATGTGGTCAACGGCCCCGTGGAGATCGCCAAGGCGTCCGGCATCACGCAGTCCACCGACGCGCTGGCCGGGATGATCGGTCCGCCGCTGGCCGCGCCGCTGTTGTTCGCCGGCGGCGTGCAGTGGGCGATCGTCATCAATGCCCTGTCTTACGTGGTGTCGTTTCTGATGATCCGCACGGTGTCCATCCCGGACAACGCCCCGACCGCCGCCGAGAAGGCCGGATCGCGCTTCTGGTCGGAGTTCGCGGTGGGGATCATGTTCTTCGGCAAGACCAGGGTGCTGGTCGTGGTCATCGTCTCGGCCTGCATCGCGAACTTCGGCGGCCAGGCGATGAACACGCTGGACGTCTTCTTCACCACCCAGAACCTGCACGCGGCGCCCAAGCTCTACGGCCTGCTCGGCATGGCGGCCGGAGCCGGGGCCATCGTCGGCGGACTGCTGTCCACGCGGGTCGTCGCCCGGATCGGGATGACGAAGGCGATCTGGACGACCGTCGGGACCTCGGGCCTGCTGGTCCTGGTCTACGCCCGGCAGACGTCCATCTGGGCCGCGATCCCCGTCATCTTCCTGGGCCTGCTGCCCGTGGCGATGGTCAACGCGGCCATCGAGCCGCTCGTCATCCAGGTGACGCCGCGGGCCATGCTGGGCCGCGTGGTCTCGGTGATCATGCCGGTGATCAGCGTGACGCAGCTCGGCTCGACGGTGCTGATCGGCTGGCTGTTCAGCACCGTCATGCTGCACTTCCACGCCGACGTCGCCGGACTCCACATGGGCCCCATCGACACCATGTTCACGATCACCGGCCTGCTGTTCGTCGCCGCCGCGGTCTACGCCTACCTCATGCTGCCGCGCGACGGCGTGGTGCCCGCGGCGGAACCGCAGGACGAGACCGAGGCCGTGACCGCCTGAGAATCCGTTGCCACTGGCACGGGCACAAAGCGGCTGCCAATCGAATCCAAGTCGATTGGCAGCCGCCGTCGCATTCTGTCAGCCGGAGCCGGGCGAAGCCCGTCCCCGGCCGCTCAACCTCAACCCGCGACCAACTCCAGCGTCTCGCGCCCGCCGAGGTACGGCCGCAGCGCCGCCGGGACCGTCACCGAGCCGTCGGCGTTCTGGTGGTTCTCCAGGATCGCGACGATCATCCGGGTCATGGCGCACAGCGTGCCGTTCAGCGTGGCCAGCGGCCGCACACCGTCGGCGGTGCGCATCCGGATCTGCAGGCGGCGGGCCTGGAACTCGGTGCAGTTCGAGGTCGAGGTGACCTCGCGGTACTTGCCCTGGGTCGGGATCCAGGCCTCGCAGTCGTACTTGCGGGCCGCCGAGCTGCCCAGGTCGCCGGCCGCGACGTCGATCACCCGGAACGGGATCTCCAGCGCGGTGATGAACTCCTTCTCCCAGCCCAGCAGGCGCAGGTGCTCTTCCTCGGCGTCCTCGGGCAGGACGTAGGAGAACATCTCGACCTTCTCGAACTGGTGCACCCGGATGATGCCGCGGGTGTCCTTGCCGTAGCTGCCGGCCTCGCGGCGGTAGCAGGACGAGTAGCCGGCGTAGCGCAGCGGCAGCTTGCCGGCGTCCAGGATCTCGTCCATGTGGTACGCCGCCAGTGGCACCTCCGAGGTACCGACCAGGTACATGTCGTCCTCGGTGAGGTGGTAGACGTTCTCCGCGGCCTGGCCGAGGAAGCCGGTGCCGGCCATCGCCTCCGGCTTCACCAGCGACGGGGTGATCACCGGGGTGAAGCCGTACTTGGTCGCCTGGGCCATCGCCATGTTCAGCAGCGCGATCTCCAGCAGCGCGCCGACGCCGGTCAGGTAGTACTGCCGCGCGCCGCCGACCTTGACGCCGCGCTCCAGGTCGATGGCGCCGAGCAGCTTGCCGAGCTCGACGTGGTCGCGCGGCTCGAAGCCCTCGGCCGCGAAGTCGCGCGGGGTGCCGACGGTCTCGCGCAGGACGAAGTCGTCCTCGCCGCCCTCGGGCACGCCGTCGATGACCACGTTGGACAGCGACAGCTGCAGGCCGCGCAGGACGTCGTCGGCCTCGTGCTGGTCGGCCTCGGCCGCCTTCACGTCGTCGGCGAGCTTCTTGGCCTGCTCCAGGAGCGCGGCCTTCTCCTCTCCCGCGGCCTTGGGGATCTGCTTGCCGAGCAGTTTCTGCTCGTTGCGCAGGGTGTCGAAGCGGGAGACTGCCGCGCGGCGCGCCTCGTCCGCGGACAGCAGCGCGTCGACGAGGGTCGGATCTTCACCTCGGGCGCGCTGCGAGGCGCGGACACGCTCCGGGTCTGTGCGCAGGAGTCGCAGGTCAATCATGGACCAAGGCTAGCCGGTCCGGGTGGCCCCGCCGTAATGCTTTGATGGATGTCCCAAGCCAGAACGAGCAATCCCGAGCCATACCGGCTGCGGACCTAGGAGTAACCATGCTGGCCACGACCGACGTGAACTCGCTGCCCGAGGGCGGCCTGCTGCTCGACGTCCGCGAGGACGACGAGTGGGCGGCCGGACACGCGCCGACCGCGAAGCACATCCCGATGTCGGAGTTCGTGGCGCGTAAGGAGGAACTCGGCGCGCCCGAGGGTCCGGTCTACGTGATCTGCCGCGCCGGCGGCCGTTCGGCCCAGGTGGCGCAGTACCTCACCGAGAACGGCGTGGAGGCGGTCAACGTGACCGGCGGCATGCAGGCCTGGGAGGCCGCCGGCAAGGCGGTGGTCACGGACTCCGGAGCGGCAGGGACCGTGATCTGAGGGCCAGCAGCACGTCGCGGTACTGGCGGGCCCGGTGGATCTGGGACCGCCAGTCCTCGCCGGTGACCCGGTGCCGCAGGTCCGCGGGGACCTCGGCCACCTGGAAACCGGCGCGGAGCAGGTCGATGGTCAGGCCCACCTCGACGCCGAAGCGGGGCGCGTAGCGGACTGCCCCGGCGGCCGCGCGGGTCAGGCAGCGCTGCCCGGACAACGGCGCGGCGGCCTCGAAACCGGTCAGCCTTTTGATTCCCTCGCGCGCCAGGCCGACCACGAGGCCGTGGCCGCCGCCGGGCTGCGGTGGCGGGAGCGCTACCGCCATGTCGCAGGTTCCGGACCGGACGGCTTCGACCAGCGGGCCCGCGTTGGCCGCGGAGTCTTCGAGGTCGGCGTCCAGGAAGAGGACGTAGCGGGCCCGGTCGGGGAGTGCTGCGACGCCGGCGGCCAGAGCCGCGCCCTTGCCGAGGTTGTTGCGGTTCGTCAGCACTCGGGCACCGGCTCTGCGCGCTCGGCGGGTCGTGGCGTCCCGGGAGCCGTCGTCCATGACCAGGACCGTTCCCAGCGTGGCGGCGGCGTGCACCGTGGCGGCGATCCGCTCTTCCTCGTTCCAGGCCGGGATGATGACGAAGACGTCACTCGATGTGACCTCCGTGACAGGTTCCGCCTCCATGCCCCGAGCCTAGAGGTAGCGTGACGGGCAATGGACCGCAGCCGACACAGCGACGACAAGATCCTGGACGCCGCCCAGAGCGCACTGCTGGACCTGGGACTGCGCAACACCACGCTGGCCGAGGTGGCCCGGCGGGCCGGGGCGTCCCGGATGACCTTGTACCGGCGCTATCCGGACATCGACGCGCTGCTGACCGAGGTGCTCGGGCGGCAGCTGATCAGGGTGGTGCGGCGCAACGCCGGCCTGCAGGAGTCGGCCGGCGGCGACCGGAGCGCGCGCGATCTGCTGGTCTCCGGGACGGTCGAGGTGGTGCGGGCCTTCCACGGCGATCTGCTGATGCACAAGATCCTGGAATCCGACGCCGAGTTCCTGCTGCCGTATCTGACCCGCGAATTCGGCCCGCTCCAGCACTACGCGCTGGACCTGCTGTCGGTGCGGCTGGAACAAGGGCACGAGGACGGGTCGATCCGGCCGGGTTCGGTGGCGCTGCAGGCGCGGACGGTACTGCTGACGGCGCAGTCGTTCGTGGTGTCGGCGCGGGCGACCGGACCGGTGCCGGTGGACCGGCTTCTGGAAGAGCTCAGCGAGATGCTGGACGCCTATCTGCGACCCGGTCCCGGCGATTCCGTTGGGTAATAGGCGCAGCGCTCACGGTACCTAGACGCCCGGGCGCTGGCGACGGGGGATGCGCCAGCGGCCGGGCTGGAAGCACAGTACCCACGCCGATGGTTCGACGCAAAACAAGTATGTTCGAGACGCGAATCGGCGAAGGGCGAAATGCCGGATCCGCTGCTGTTCGTGCGATTTCATGTCCGGCATGGCACTTTCACGCACGGCCGCGCCGCGCGCCCTGGCCCTCGTCTCGGCCGCCGCCGCGGGCGGGACCGCGCTGATCGGCGCGGGTCTGGCGGCTCACGCGGCAGCCGCTCAGAGCGTCCCGAGGACCGTCTCCGTCGCGGGCGCCGCCGCTGCTGGCACACATGCGGCGGCTAGCACGTTGATCACGGTGACCGTGGACAGCGTCCCGGCGTTGTCGGTCAACGCGTTCCAGGGCACGTACGCGACCAGCACGGTGGCGCAGAACGGCGGCGACGACTCCGCCGACGGCACGCAGGACCCCACAGGCGTGCTCGACCGGATCACGCTGGACCAGCCGGCACAGTCCAAGACACACTCCGACCCGGCGAAGAACTGGGCCGACGCGCAGCCTGCCGTGGAGTACACGCTGCATGGGAAGAAGCTCTATGCGATCTCCTCGGTGGACGCGCATGCAGAGTGCGTGCCGTCTTCATCGCAAGGGGCGAACACTTATGTACACACGTCTCCGGACTCGGTGACGGTGCTCGGGACGAAGGTCGGGACCGGGAAGACCACGGTGCCGGTGACCGGGGCTCAGCTCGGGGTCACGAGTGTGGATCACGGAAGCCTTGAGGTTACCTACTCCACTACCGCTATGCAGGGGCAACAGACGGATGCGACCTCTGCGCACGCGCACATGGACCTGAGTATCAGCGGGGTCTTCTACGACAGCGCAGGCAAGCAGCTCTATAGCGGACCTCTGCAGAAGCTTCGCCTCGGCGATGTGCAGGTGGCGTGTCAGAGCTCGGGGACGGTGACGACGCCGACGCCGACCCCGACGCTCACCACAGGAGCGTCCACGCCGGGGAGCCCTCCTGCGAATGTGGGCGTTCCACAGACGCCGGGGCCCGCGGCCCCCTCGACGATGCGGGACGCCCGGAACCCGGCGGCCTATGTCGCGCCGTCGCACTCGTCACCGCATGGCAAGCATGCGAAGGGCAACGGCAAGGGCGAACCCGGTCCTGCCGCTCCGGAGAACGGCCCTGCGCTTCCCGCTGCGAACGTCGCCAAGGCGACGGCTTCGGACGGCGGTGACGGGTCGCTCTGGTGGGCGGCGCTGTCCGTGCTCGGACTCGGTGGCGGGACGGGGTTGTACGTCGCGACGCGGCGGCGCGGACGGCATCAGTAGCGCGTAGCGCATTTGGCAACGCAGAAGCGCGGGAGTCCTGAGGACTCCCGCGCTTCTGCGCGCTATAGCGTTTGCCGCCCTTAGCGCAGCGTCACCTGGCGGCTCACCAGACCGGCCCGCGCGCGACGCTCCTCGTTCGTCAGCGGGCTGTCGTCGGCGAGCGCCTTGGCCAGCCGCTCGGCGAACTCGGCGGCCGGCGTCTCGATCTCCGCGGCCTCCATCTCCTTGGGGAGGTCCCACACCGGGACGACCAGGCCGCAGGCCCGGAAGGCGCCGACGTAGCGGGTGTTCTCGCCGAGGTTGGACTGCTTGGCCGCGTGCAGGCGGGCCAGCGCGTCCATCAGCTTCTCCTCCTCGTACGGCATGACCCAGCGGAGGTGGCCCTTCTCGCGGATGCGCGTCCAGTACGCCGAGGGGACGGACTCCAGCTTCTTGGTCGGGTACGCGGCGGCGTTGGCGTGCTCCAGCGAGAGCTGCGCCTCGGCCGACACCTCCGCGCCGTCGATGATCCAGAAGGAGAAGTCGTCGTGGACGGTGATGTCCAGGCCGTCCCCGCTGGTGTCCAGCAGGTCCTTCAGGCGCGGCCCCTCGGCCGCCGGCGCCGCGGAGTCCACGACGGTGCCCGGCTCGCTGTCCAGGGCGCGCAGCAGCGCGTCGGCCAGGTCGCGGTCCGGGTCGCCGGAGGTGGCCAGCGTCTGGAGCGCCAGCATGATCTCGCCGGTGTCCCGGTGCACCGCCGGGGCGGCCATCGGCAGCACGGTGGCGAGGGTGACGGTGCGGTCGGCGTGCTCACCGGCCAGCTTCAGCGGCGCGGTGGCGGCCGGGACCAGCTCGCGCATGGCCACGATGTCGGTCTCGCCGGACAGGCCCTCGAACGGCCGCTTGTTGACCGTCGCCTCGCCGGCCTGCTGGTGCGCGGCGGCGGCCGCCTCCCGGCCGTGGCAGGCCTTGTACCGGCGGCCGGATCCGCAGGGGCACGCCTCGCGGGCGCCGACGACGGGGATGTCGCCGTCCACGACCTTGGCCGGCCCGGCTTTCACGGTCCTGCTCGACTTCTTGCCCATGCGTGCCGGCCCTTCCTTGCTGGGGTGTTTGCTTCCGGGTCAGCCTAGTAGGCCCGGAGGGTGAGACGAGCCCACACGGCGAGTGACACCCTGCTACTGTCTGGTCATGCGCTCTTTCCCACAACAGTGGTGGTGGTCCGTCTCAGGCGGACCCCGGTAAAGCGCATCCACGCTCCCCAACCGGCCGCCTCACGAGGCGGCCGGTTTCGGTTTCTCTGAGAACTTCCTGGAGAACCCCGGTGGGCCTCACAGAGCGGCCTCTCCAGAGAGGCACCGCAATGGCTCACCAGGAATCCCCAGGCTCTTTCCCGGACTCCCTTCCAGACTTCCCCCACCGTCTTCCGGACGGGCCGTTCGCGCTGATTCGGCGCGGCGCAGAGGTTGAGGTAGAGCTCCTCACCGGGCGCGTCTTTGAGCAGTTCCCGGCTTTGGCGGATCTCCCTACAGAAGACGCTGGCGCGCTTCTCGCACTCGTCCCCTATAGGCAGCTCATGGAGCGCGGGGACGAGTGTCATGACGATCATGCGCCGTTGCTCGCCATGCGGATCACTGGACGTCAGCGATGCGCGGTCTCGCAGTTGCCGCCGGCGACGGCGCCGGTACTGCGTGACGGAGCTTTCGATGTGGATGACGAGGCGTATGGCGCGTCGGTGAAGCGGGTGCTGGACGAGGAGATCGGTGCGGGCGAGGGGTCGAACTTCGTCCTGCGGCGGACGTTCGTCGGGCACTGCGACTCCGCTCGGGAGACCGCGTATGGAGCGTTCTGCGCCTTGCTGGAGCGGGAGCGGAACGCATACTGGACGTTCCTCATCGACACCGGCGAGGGGCTGATGGTCGGCGCGACGCCGGAACGGCACGTGTCGCTCGCCGACGGCGTCGCGGTGATGAACCCCATCAGCGGAACCCTGCGCGAGGCCCCTGCGACGGCTTCGCGGGAGCGCGTGGTGGCGTTCCTGGGGGACGCCAAGGAGCGCGACGAACTGGCGATGGTCGTGGACGAAGAGCTGAAGATGCTCGCCGAGGTGGGGAACATCGGCGGCCGGGTGCGCGGGCCGTTCCTGAAGGAGATGGCGAACCTCGCGCACACGGAGTACTACATCGAGGCGCGCACGACGATGGACCCGCGCCTGATCCTGCGGACCACGATGTTCGCGCCCACCGCCACCGGCTCCCCCATCCGCAACGCGTTCCGCGTGATCAAGCGGCACGAGCGCGGCGGCCGCGGATACTACGCGGGGGTCGCGGCGCTGATCGAGCGCGACGCGGCGGGGGCGGCGTCGATGGACGCGCCGCTGCTGCTGCGGGTGGCGTATGTGGGGAACGACGGGACGGTGCGGGTGCCGGTCGGGGCGACGTTGGTGCGGGGGTCGGATCCGTATGAGGAGGTGCGGGAGACGTATGCGAAGGCCGCGGGGGTGCTGCGGGCTTTCGGGGTGAGCTTCGGGGCGCAGCTCGGCTTGGGCCAGGCCGCGCCGGCCGGGGGCGACGCGCGTGATGCGGCGGCGGGGGCACGGACGGAGCCGTGGTCCGCGGACCCTGAGATCGCGGCGCTCCTGGCGTCACGAAATGAGCACCTGTCGGCGTTCTGGCTGAACGAGCACGAGCCCGCGGACCTCGTCGACCCGGTGCTGGCCGGTCGCAAGGTACTGATCGTCGACAACGAGGACGCGTTCACGTCGATGCTGGCCGTGCAACTGCGAGCGCTCGGCCTGCAGACCACCCGCGTCGCCCACGACGAGGTCCCGGACCACAACGGCTACGACCTGATCCTCCTAGGGCCGGGCCCCGGCGACCCTCGCGACGCGACCTCACCGCGCATGACCAGCGTCCGCAACCTGGCCAAACTCCTCATCGACCACCGCACCCCCACCCTCGGCCTGTGCCTGGGCCACGAGGCACTCGCCGCCGCCCTCGGCCTGGAACTGGTCCGCCTCCCGACCCCGATGCAGGGCACGCAGGTCGAACTGGACCTCTTCGGCAGCACGGAGCGCGTCGCCTTCTACAACTCCTACGCGGCCCGCATGCCGGAGTTCCTGGTCCTGGAGACAGTGGCCCTGCCCGGCACGAACCTGACGGCGGCACTGCGCGGCCCCTCGTTCACCGGCCTCCAGTTCCACCCCGAATCAGTCCTGACGACGGACGGCCTCGGCATCCTCAGCCGCGAGATCCGGCGGCTGCTCGACCGTTGAAGGACGCCGGCGCGGACGAACGGCAAGGACGGCGCGGTCGGTCGGGGGGCCGGCCGCGCTGCCAGCGCTGATCACGACACCGCAGGACTGCAGCGCCGCCTGCCAAGCGAGTCAGCCCTCGCCCACACTGCGGCACCACCGAAACCCGCGCCGACCCGGCTCGCCGCTACCAGCCCGCACCGTCACCGAGGCGAGTCAGCCCTCGCCCACACTGCGGCACCACCGAAGCCCGCGCCGGCCCAGCTCGCCGCCGCCGGCCACCATCAGCCCGCGCCTGGTCACCAATCCCGTCCGCACCGCGCCGCCGCAGCCCGGGCGAGTCAGCCCTCGCCCCATAGCCGCCGCAGCCCAGCTCGCCGCAACCAGTCGTAGCCAGCCACTACCAGCCCGCGCCACCAAGCCTGCCTGCACCGCACCGCACCGCCGCCGAGGCGAGTCAGCCCTCGCCCCGCGCCGGCGCGCCGCGTCCGGTCTCGCTCACATCTCCAGCCTCGCCCGGCTCCTCGCGCCCCTCAGGCCGCCGCCGTGCACCCCACCCGCGCCTCGGGGTACCGGGGCACCCACGCCGTATCCGAGCCCACCGTGTCCCCGTCCGGTCCGCCGCGGGCCTCGCCGAGGCGGGAGCCGCCCAGGCGGGTGGCTCGGCCCCGGTTGCGGCCGGCGCCGGGCAGGTGCGTGGTCAGGGCCACGCGCATGCGGCGCCACCAGCGGCGGTCGTGGTCTTCGGGGGGTGGGGGTGCGGCGTGGCGGGCGTGGAGGCGGACCGCTGCCCAGACTGTCTTGGGGGCGCTGGGGTCCGTCGGGTCGAGCGGGGCTGCCGGGCCCGCTCCCGTTCGGTCCATTCCTGCCGCGTCGCGCAGGTACGGGGTGCTCGCCTCCGTCTCGGGCGCGTACCACGGTTCCACGCCCCAGGCGTCCGCCAGGAGCCCCACAATGCCGAGTCCGCGGCCGTCCACCGCGGACTCGTCTACGTCGTCCAGGTCTGCCGCCACCAGATCGAGGCCCTCCAGCCCCGGTTCCGGGGGTGGCGCGTGTCCCGGCTGCTGGCGGCCGCCGTCCGTCACGGCGATGCGCAGGACCTTGTCGTCCGCCATCCACCAGGCCACCCGGATGGTGCCGCCGGCCAGCGGCAGGGCGTGCCGCAGGGCGTTGCTCACCAGTTCCGAGAGGATCAGGACCGCGTCGTCCGCGGCCGGGGGTGCCACGCGCATCCGCTGGAGTGCGTCGGCCAGCGCGTGGCGGGCCGTACCGACGCTTTCGGGTGTGTACGGGAACTCGATCCCGCCCATGCCGCCCGCGGGTCTGGGCGCCGGGGCGCGTGTGACCGTTTGAGACGGACGTATTGATACCGATTCCCGGGGACTCTCCGGTTGCACCGACATGACGACCCCCACGGCTCCCTCCCTGCCGACGAGGAGCTACTCGCGGTAGATGCCCGGTTCGTCCTTGCGGAAAACGACAAAGTCAGGGTGAATCAGGGTTCAGCTCGATGACGCCATGGCGCGCCGTGGCCGGCGGCGCCGCGCCGTCGCGGCCCAGCCTGGCCAGGACCGCCTTGGGGCGGTTGGAGATGATCGCGTCCACTCCGAGTTCTACACACAGGTCGATGTCCGAGGGCTGATCCACAGTCCAGACGTGAACGCGATTTCCCATGGAATGCACGCGTTCCACGTATTCGGGATGGATTCGCAGAATGTGGATTCCCGGCCCCGCGATGCGCACTCCGCGCGGCAATGACCCGTCACGCAACCTCAACGGAACCCGGTCCAGAAGCAGCACCGTGTCCAACGACGGCGCCAGCCGCCGGATCCGGCGCACCGACATCGCCGAGAACGACATCACCCGCACCGGCGACCGCTCCCCCAGCCGGGGGTGCGCCAGCCCGAACCGGTCCAGCAGCGCCACCAGGTGCTCCTCGACCAGGCCGGCGTAGCGGGTCGGGTGCTTGGTCTCGATCGCCATCTCCACCCGGTTCGGGTGCCCCGTCACCAGCTCCAGCAGCCGCTCCAGGGTCAGCACCCGGTGCGCGCCCTCCCGCCGCAGGTCCGGGTACTCGGCGAACTCCTCGTCGGAGGCCGGCTGCTTCCAGGAGCCGAAGTCCAGCTGCCGCAGCTGGGCCAGCTCCAGCGTGGACACCACGCCGCGGCCGTCGGAGGTGCGGTTCACCCGGCGGTCGTGCACGCAGACCAGCTGCATGTCCGCGGTGAGGCGCACGTCACACTCCACGCCGTCCGCACCCTGCAGCAGCGCGGCCTCGTACGCGGCCAGCGTGTGCTCCGGCACGTCCTCGGAGGCGCCGCGGTGGGCGATGACGGGGATCTCCGCGGCGGGGCGGCGGGGGAGCGCGGGCCCCGAGGCGCCGGCCCGGAGCGCGATGTGGGGCCGGGCCGCCGACACCGGCTCGGAGCGGCGCCGTTCGGTCGGACGGGGCTCTGGGCGGCGCAAAGATTGCACGTCTGGAATCTTTCCAGATGACCCCCGCAACCGCGCACCCGAGCCGATCGGAAAAGGCAGGTGTTCAAATCGCTTTCACCGCGCCTTCAAACGACGGACATACTGGCTCACCAGACAGGGGGTCCCTTGTCGTATCGTCGTAGCGACGGACCATCCACCGATCGCCCATCACCAGGGGGACATATGAGCCAGCAGCCGTACGGACAGCCCGGTTACCAGCAGGGACCGCCGCCGCAGCAGCAACAGCAGTACGCGCCGCCGCCGCAGCAGCAGGGGTTCCAGCAGAACTTCCTGTGCGTGACCACGAACGACATACCGGGCTACCGCATCGACGCCGTCTACGGCGAGGTCTTCGGCCTCACCGTGCGCAGCCGCAACGCCTTCAGCCAGATGGGCGCGGGCCTGAAGTCGATGTTCGGCGGCGAGCTCAAGGGCATGACCAAGGCCCTGATGGACAGCCGCAACGACGTCATGCAGCGGATGATCCAGGAGGCGATGAACCGCGGCGCGAACGCCATCGTCGGCATGCGCTTCGACACCTCGGAGATGGGCGACGTCTGGACCGAGATCTGCGCCTACGGCACCGCGGTGACCATCAGCCGCCAGGCCTGATCGGCCCCGGCGTCCCGCGGGCGCGGTCCCCGCTGCCGGGGCCCGCGCCCGACGCGTTTGCCCCAGCCCGTGCGGCGGTGGATATCGTGAGGCGATGATCCGACGCTCGCTCACCGCGCTGGCCGCAGCAGCGGCCGCCGAGCTGTGCTGCGTCGCGGGCAGCTTCCTGCACGCGATACGCCTGGTCGGGCACGTCGAGGGCGTCTCGCTGCTGACCGTCCTGAGCTCGCGCCGGAACATGGCGCTCACCGCCTGGCGGGCCGCACTGACCGACGGCGACCGGCTGCTGTTCGCGGCCGTGGCGGTACTGGCCGCGGCCCTGGTCCTCGCCGGGCCCCATCTGAAGCCGACATTCGGGCGGATCCGCACGCGAATCGCCGGTGTTCGCAGGCAGCCCCGTGTATAGGAGATAATCTGCGACCATGGCCGAGCTCGTCTTCTTCACCGGAACCATGGACAGCGGCAAGTCGACCCTCGCCTTGCAACTCGACCACAACCACAACGCCCGGGGCCGGGCCGGGCTCATCTTCACCCGGGACGACCGCGCCGGGAGCGCCACCATCTCCAGCCGGCTGGGTCTGAAGGCCGCGGCGGTGGAGGTCGAGAACGGCACCGACCTGCTCAACCACGTGGTGCAGATGATGTCCTCCGGCGGCAAGGTGGACTACGTGGTCGCCGACGAGGCGCAGTTCTACACCGAGGACCACATCGAACAGCTGGCGCGCATGGTCGACGAGCTGAGCATCGACGTCTACGCCTTCGGCATCACCACCGACTTCCGCACCCGGCTGTTCCCGGGCAGCAAGCGCCTGATCGAGCTGGCCGACCGCATCGAGGTACTGCAGGTGCAGACCCTGTGCTGGTGCGGCGCCCGCGCCACCCACAACGCCCGCACCGTCGGCGGCGAGATGGTCGTCGAGGGCGAGCAGGTGGTGGTCGGCGACACCGCCGTCGAGGACGAGATCGGCTACGAGGTCCTGTGCCGCCGGCACCACCGCCGCCGGCTGACCGCCTCCCGCTCCGGGGCGGCCGCGCTGAGCCCGGACACGCTGCCGTTCGGCGCCGCCTGAGGCCCACGAGCCCCTCGTGGGTTGTGAGAGACTTTCTGTTCACGAGCGCCAGGGGTGCTCCAGGAGGATTTGCCTAGTGGCCTAAGGCGTTGGTCTTGAAAACCAAAGTGGCGAGAGTCACCGTGGGTTCGAATCCCACATCCTCCGCTGTCAGCATGTTTTTGACCTGCCCTCTTACCCTTGGTAAGGGCAGGCTTTGCAGCACGGATCGACTCAGTGGGCGAGCGGCAAGCGCAATGGGGCCGACTCCCATATCCCGCGGCCCCGTGACGGCAGCCAGCATGGTTTGCTCGGCTCCGTAACGCGCTGGGAGTCAGCTTCCAGCTAGAACAATCGGAAGGCCGCGGCAGTTCCGAGTTGCTCGTCCGAAACCGGCCTGGAGCGATCGGGCCGTCCTGGCTGCGCCGGCTGGTATTCCAGCTGACGTTCGTTGCTGGTGTGACGGTAGGGCTGGCGAGACGTGAGGGCCACCGCTGTCCATCGTGGGTTTGTGAAGTCAACGAAGAATGCTGCGGTGGCCAGCGATCTCAGCCCTCATTCGGGCGGTCACGTGACTGGCACACCTCCGCGATGAGTGGCGCGCGAGGATCGCAGGCGCGGCGCGCCGTCATCAGGACGTGACCGGCGCCAGGTAGTCGGCCAGGCGGCGCGCCAGCCACCCCGGTTCGCGGTCCTCGACCACGATCTGGAGCAGGACACGCGGATCGGCGAACTCGACGTCCGGGAACCGGTAGAGCACGGGCGAACCCACGTAGGGATTGCCGACCTTCGCGAAGTAGTCGTCGAAGTCGGCATACTCCGGCGGGACGGGGTAGTAGCGCCAGACCACGCCTCCCGGGTCGGCTCGCCGCACGGTCTCGCCGAGAACCCACGAGGCGGTGGCGACGAAAACCTCGTTCTCGGGTGCCGCGGACTGCTCGACGGTGGCGAAGCGGTCCAGGAACAGCCGTTCCAGGCCGTCGATCGTTGCCAGGGTGAACTGCCATTCCCCTGTGCCGCCGCACTCGGCGGCCCAGCGCGGGAAGTCTGCTTCGCGGCCCGCCAACCAGCCGGTCAGCCAGGGATCCGGTGGCGGAAGCTCTGCCAGGCCGACCGGGTCGACGCCGGAGCTGTGCTCCTTCGTCGGGGTCCAGCCCGGATGCGAGTCCTGATATTCGGCGACGGCCGTCCGCAGGCGGTCGTGAACCTTGCGGAATTCGGTTCGCGTCCCGGTGAGGCGGGCGTCCACCATCACCTGAAGCGGGGACAGCGGCGGCAGTCCGAGTGCGTCGTCGAGCAGGATGACCGGCCCCTTGAACGGCGGATTCTCCGGGTCGTCGTCCCACGTCCACCGGCCGCCGCCGACCCGCATCAGCGCTTCGCCGAGATACGCCATGGCCGACTCGACCAGACCGGTGTCGCCGGCCGCCTGATTCGGCGCTGTGAGCACCGCCTCCAACGCGTCCAACGATGACACCGAGAAGTCGCGGGCGAAGTCCTGCGGCACGAAAAAGGCCAGCCGGTCCAGCACCGGACTGAGCATCTCCAACCAGTCGGCCAGCCGTTCGCCCGGCTGCCTGCCACTCACCATCGGCCCCACCTCCCACCTTCCGTGGCGCGCACCTTCCCTCAGCGGTCTCCATGCCATCACCGATGACCGCACTCCGACACCTGTAAGCCTCCAGGATGCCTCCGACCTGCACTTTCCCGGGCGCCCTGGAGGCTTACAGGTACCGGGCGGATCAGAGCCCTGTTTGCCTGACGGGCAAGACGGTCAGCCGATGAGGACCGGGTCAGCCGATGGCCCCGGGCCGGCGGCCGAGACTCTGTTCGGGGAGGCACATCGTGAAACGCAGGCCACACCAGGGGGTTCCGCGCAAACCCCGCTCCGCCGCCATCGCTCTCGTCATCGCGATGCTGGCGGCTCTCGTCTTCGGGATCGCCCCGCAGGGCTATGCCGTAGACAAGTTCAACTGCGGTCAGAAGTACGGCATACCGCAGGCGGCTCCCCGGGAACAGCTTCCAGGGGTCGGGACGCCCGGCAAAATCCCCACTCACGCCACAGGCAAGTACTCCTACGAGAATCCCGGCGAACCACTCAGAGGACTGAAGGCGCCGACGCCGGCACAGCTCCAGAAGTACGGGACGAACACCAAGAAGGTGACAGTCGGCACCGCCGCCCACGCCTACACGGCCCGGAAGCGCTACCTCACCGACAAGCAGGCCGAGGGCAAGACGCCGCAGCCGTGGGACAAGTGGCTCAAGAGCTACGTGCCCAACCAGGGCAACAAGAACAAGGGCGAGGCCTACGAGGAGTGGGCGTCCAAGACGATGGGTCTGGGCGGTCCGGACTGGGAGTGCCAGGACACTGAGAACACCTCGACGGGCAACCGGGTCTTCGACGCGATCAACCGCAGCATGAACGTCATCTACGAGTTCAAGTCGGGCACTGGTATCGACGACGCACAGCTGGAGAAGGACAAGGAGTTCCTCGCCAAGAACCCCAAGTACAAGATCCAGTATGTCTTCGGTCGGCCGCCGAGCAAGGCCGCCATCCGGAAGCTGGCCGCCGCCGGGCTCAATCCGCCGGTCACTCTCAGGGCCAACCCGGTGGTGACCAACGCCTACCAGCCTGGCAAGGCCACGGCCGCGTCCAGCCTCATGGAGCCCGGCGGCTCGCAGAACCCTGCCGGCGGAGCGCTCACCGACATGGTGGACGCCTCCGGCACCGACCAGGCCGACGCCAACGCCACCTCCGACGCGTTCCAGGCCGAGGCCCAGGACTCCGGCGCGCCGGATCAGGCCCCCGCCGACCCGGGCGGTATCGATTTCTCCACGATGCAGCTGCGCTACGTCTCCGACGCGACCGGCGGGATCGACTACGCCTTCCAGGCCAACGACAACACCACCGGCCAGCCGTCCTTCGGCGGCATGCAGGACGCGCAGCTGGCCTCGGACTCCATGTTCACCTGGCTGGCGCTGTCGCCGCAGACCTTCTGGGTCAACCTCAACCCCGACCAACCGGACCGCATCGTCGACCCGCACCTGGCCAAGACCGACGCCGGCCGCGTCCTGCTGACCTCCGATCTGGCGCTCAAGCACCTCGTGTCGTCCCTGGAGGTGCCCGGCCCGAACAACCCGATCGGCACACAGCTCATGCAGCAGATGCACGGCTCGGCCACCGAGCCGCCGTGCACCGGCACATATCGCGTCTGGATCGAGCCGGACACCGCGACCGTCCGCGAATCGGGCGACCAGCTCTACATCCTCGACGCGCCGCTGAAGGTCGAGCTGCAGCGCCTGGTGATCAAGACCCCGCCGGCGACCGGCAAGCAGTGCACGCTCCCGCAGAGCACGCAGGACTACAACCTCGGAGTCACCGAGAAGCTGCTGGTGCCCAAGGCCCAGCAGCTGGTGAACACCGACCCGGGCTTCGCCGACCTGCGCCGCGTCTACTACAGCCGGGTGGCCGCGGAGTGGATCCGCGAGCGCGACGCCGCGCATCCCGGCGCGTTCCACACCATCATCGACAGCGGCGACGTGAGCCGGTGGCCGGCCCGCACGGCTTGGAACCCGGCGAAGGTCTACGCCGACTACCTCAAGTCCTACAAGGACGGGGACGCGACCTTCTCGATCGACTACCCGATCAACGGCGTCCCGGAGAAGGTGCAGTACGCGGTGGGCGGAGTGGACTTCACCAAGTCACCACACACGCTGATGTCAGCCAAGACGTTCCAGAGCACGTACAAGAACCTGCCGGGGACAGTCTCCGACGCCCGGTTCGCACCGGTGGCGTACAACGACACCGACCTCACCTTCCTGGGTGGCGGCGTGGGCAAGTCGTCAGACACCGCCCAGCCACCGGCATCGGACGCCCAGACGGGCTCCGACACCGTGCTCTCGGCACCGGCGCAGCACAACGACGACACCGGGAAGCTCGCGCACACCGGAGCCACCATCATTTCCTACGCAGTCAGTGCCACCGTGCTCGTCGTCCTGGGCGGGACTCTCATGACCTTCCGTCGTCGGCTGGGGGCGACCACGCGGCGGAAGTGACGGCCGCTGGAAACGGCGGCTGTTCGCAGGACCCCCGGTCGTCGCACGCGGCCGGGGGCCGATCACCGACGCCGACGCGGCGAGATCGTCTCGATCATCTGCGGATGTGCCACGTCCCCCGGGCCCGCCGCCGACGAGCGGGGCGTCCGTGACGGCAGCAGGCTCAGATGCTCCTCGCGAACCAGGTTGAACCGCAGTGCCGTGGACACGATGGCGGCGCGCTGCCAGTCCGCCTTCTCTTCCTTTTCCCCGCCTTCTGCGGCGACATCTCGGACCCGCAGCTTAGAGCGCGCGAGGTAGTCGATATGGAAATTGACCGCGGACCGCGTCAGCTCGCGGCAGGACTGCAGGCCCCTCAACCGCTCGACGATCTGTGGGACGCTGGGCAACACCACCGATGCCCCGTCACGCAGCCGCAGCTCACACAACGCGACCAGCACCAGGAAGTACTTGGAGCTCTCGTTCAGCACGAACGCGGGCTGCGTCGTCGAAGCACTGTGGGGCACGGTCTTGGTGACGTAGACGTGTTCGGGAGCGAACACGTTCACCGACATCTGGCCGTCCCTACCGGGCACCACAAGTCTGGAGATCTCGAACGGCACCGGCATGTCGAGCCGCCCCGGCGCCACTTTCACGAACTCGCCTCCGCCCTCGGGGTTCTCCACGATGTACGTGGCCTGCGAGCTCAGGTTGGAGATCGTCCAGTAGTCGTCCACAGCACGGATGCGCCCGGCCAGCCGGGACACGGCCGGATCATCGAACGCCACGTGTACCGACCCGCCCTGACCTCCGCCCCCGCGCCCGAAGGTCACCGCCTGACCCGGCGCCAGTTCCACCAGTCGATCAGGAAGCTGGATGATCACACTGGTCACGGGCCCCCACCTGCTCGGATCGTACGGGTCGGTCGAACTGCACGACACAGGGTATTGATTTGTGCGCAATCACGCCATGACCGCCGGTACTCGCCCGAACGCGCCATCGCCTCGCGATCGACGCCGATCCGCAATCCGGCTGAAGGCTTCATGCTGCTCAGGTCGGGGTCGACCTCGCCGGCGAAGGTCGACTGGTTCGGGTCGGCTTTTCGGGCTGAGGACCGCAGGCCCGGTCGGTTCGGGGGCTGCTTTGGTGACGGCGTCGGGCGACGGTCGCTAGTCTGGGTGCTTATGAACACTGCCGTACACAAGGGGGCGCAGTGATCGATCCCGAACCGGAAGCGACCGAGTCGCGGGGCGTCCGACGCAGGACGGTGCTGACCGGAGTGTTGGGCGCGCTGGGGGCGGGCGGCGCGGTCACGGCGGTGCTGGCTGCCGACGGTTCATCGAAGGGCGACGCGAAGAACGCGTCGGCGTCGCCCGTTCCCGCCTCGACGATGCCACCGCCGCCGGTCCTGCCCGACTCCGCGCGGCTCGCGAAGTACGCCGGCTACCCCGCTCAAGTGGTGTTCCATCCGGACGGCAAGTCGGTGGCGGCCGCCCGGTGGGTCTGGACCGGGCCCGACAGGCTGGAAACCGCGGACACCATCGATCTCGTGGAAGCGGCCACCGGTCGAGTCATCCGGAGCTTTTCCTCACCGGAATGCGGAAGGACCCTGCTCGCCTTCAGCGCCGACGGCCGGAGCCTGGTGACCGGCGGCGATTCCACGAGTCTGTGGGACGTGGACACCGGGCGTCTGAAACGGACCTATGCCGAAGACCGCTACGGTGATGCCAATGCCCTGGCCCTTACCCCCGACGGCAAGACACTGGCCGTCGGCGGCTTGCGCGCCGGCAGCGATGGATACGTCGAGTTCTACGATGTGGATTCAGGAAAGCTCATCGGAAAGCCGAAACTGATCGCCGGATCCCCGATCGGCCTGTTGTCGTTGAGCCCGGACGGGACCACCGTCGCCGCCAGTGGCGGCACGTCCGCGCAGCTGGTGACGGTGCCGACGGCCACCATCACCGCGCGGCTCGATGGCGGCAGCGGTTTCGCGATATTCAGTCCGGACGGCAGGAGCTTGTACTGCGACGGCACTCCTGGATTCGCCCCAGACGACAGGCCTGTGTTCATATACGGCGACGCCGGTACGCCTGAGACGACCCACGAGATCCCGATGTTCCAACGGAACGCGGTCGGCGGCTCCGCCACCCGGATTCCCCTGCAACCCCTGCTGGAGGAGTTCGATGCCTTCGCGGTCAGCCCGGACGGCCGCACACTGGCCTTCGGCGGAAAGATCACAGGGAAGTCCATCGGAGCGGTCTGGCTCGTGGACGCCACCAGCAAGCAAACCACCGGACTCATTTCACTGGGCTCGTACTTGGGAGCGGCAGGCCCGGCCAACATCCGGATCGGTGGCGCCGGACTGGCCTTCAGCCCGGATGGCAAGATGCTGGCGATCACGACCACCACGCCCGGCTCGATCGGCAAGCCGACCTATACGCTCCAGATGTGGCAGGTGCGATAGCCACACCTGGTGTCCTGCTTCGTGAATTCGATCGAAGCCAATGGCCCCGTCATCCACGCTGGAGCCGATTTGCATCACCGCCAACACTCGGCTGGCGGTCTGAAGGTGGCGACGTATCTCCAAACCGGGTCACCAGGTCGTCGCGGCCACCCCGGCCGGTCCGGCGCCGAGGGCGCGCAGTTCGCGACCTGGTCGAGCATGGCGTGGGCCTCCCCAACGTGGTCGCCGCAGGGTGCCAGAGCCGGTCAGGTCGGCGACAACCCGCACTGGGTTCTGCTTGGGCCAGAAGTTGCTCGGCGGCGCGTATCCGGGCGGTGCTGGCTTCGCCGGCGAGCTTGCTGGCGCGTTCCTCAAGGCCTTGGTCGCTCAAGACCGTCAGTGGCGGTGGCTCCGGCAGCAGCTAGGAACAGGCCGCCGGATGCGGCCTGGATACCGTGCCCGGCGAGATGCACGATCAGGGGCTCCCTCGGGCCGGCAACCTGCCGTAGATCCCGCCAGCGGCCCAGGAACGCATCCCGGTCGCACTCAAGCAGAGCATCACCAATGACCACTCCGGCTCGGTGGGGAAACTCCCGACCCCCGCCACTAGCGCCCGAACCACCATCCCCCCTTCCGGTCCCGCCTCGCGGCACCACAGCCGCACCCCCGTGGCGTCAAGCGCGCCGCGAAATGGGGCGGGCCCGGCCCTGTCAGGAAATGTAGGGGGCGATGGCGGCCGCCGTGAGCCCGTTGGCCAGATAGCCGCCCAGCCCGTGAAACCCCAGCCCGGTATCGCAGCTCTCGTCGACATCCACCGGGAACACCTTCCCCAGCCCAGGCGGCACCGCGACCAAGTCGCCGACATCGGCGATATTCACCCACCGCCCCACGCCGGCCGGCCGGGCACCCCGCTCGGCGCGCAGGCCCGGGTCCAGCCGACGCGCCAGCGAGGGTACCCGGAGCGGCGACCCCAGGGTCACCAGCAAATCCACCGTCAGATCCGGGAAGGCATGCAGAGTCTCATAGGTGACATACGAGCCCAGCGAGTGTGCGACCACAACCTTCGGCTGCTCGCGCCGGATCGTCTCGGCCACCCGCTCCCGCACCAGGCGTCGCCGGTCCGGCCACGTGGTGTAGGCCTCCACCTCCCGAAGATTCGCCACCACGGTGCGCTCAAGCCGCCCGATCGTCTGCTCCCGCATCGTCCCGGGTATGCCGCCGCGAGCATCGATCAGCCAGCCCAGCAACTGCCTGAGCGGCGCCAGACCGACATTTTGCGGATCCGCAGGCAGCATCGCGCCAGCCGCTGCCAGCCACTCGGCCGCCAGGACTCGCTCAGCACGGGAAAGAACATCGAACCGGTTGTCATCATCCGCGGCCTGTGCCTGATCCTGCACCTGACGGCGCAGCAAATCCGCGTAATAGGCCACCGCCAGCTCCGGCGCCGCCGCCGACAGCTTTCCGAATCCAGAGGCCAGCCTCGGCCGCCATTCCGCCGCTTTACGTTTCGCCGCCTGCTCCGGCGTGGCCCCTCGCACATGATTGAAGACCCCGTGAACCACTACCAGCGGCGTCACTCGCCCACCCCTTACGCGAAGGGCTCTTGTGGCCCACATCCCGCCCGCAGCGAGCGTATCTCTTGCGCCCCCAGCCGTCGCGTTGCTCAAACAGAACGAGAGTCCCGGGCCGATTCGTCCGATCTACAGTTGGGTCATGGCCCAAGTCGCGACGAACGTCTCCGAGCCGAGGAAGCGAAGCCGGAGACCCCCCACCGCAGGGCTCCGCCACGCCCGGAAGATCTACCGGGAGCTCAGGGACGCGGCGTCGTCGCCCGGCGGGTGGGCGAAACTGGTGACGTCACCACCAGCAAGGTGCCATCCGTGCTGCATTTTGCAGCACCCCTGGTCGCGAGGCGGCGCCGAACGGCATCCAGGCGCCGCGAAACGACACGCTTCATCGAAGTCAAGGCACTGGCCAGGCAAAACCCAGGCAGAATCTTGAGTCCTGGCTTCGCAGTACAGACCGGCTCAGCGGTCGGGGCGGAAGCCCAGTGGGACCGGATCCCGGGACCCCGCCGGCGGCACCGCGCACTGCACCCCCGCCAAAAATCGGTTCCCCGCACCGGGATTCCGGCCGGTACGGTGCGAAGGGGTGTTCTCGTGAGGCCGTACTTCTCGCAGGCCTCTGACACCGTTCCGCCGACCGGAAGTGAGTGGCAGATGACCGACCGTACGACCTCCTGGCCCGATCGCCTCGCCGACCTCGCGCGGGAGCACGGCATCGTCGGTGCTTCGCTGGCCGTCCTGCACCGCGACGAGATCGTCGTCGAGGCGGCCGCCGGGGTGACGAACCTCGCCACCGGCGTCGAGGTCACCACCGAGACGCTCTTCCAGATCGGCTCGATCACCAAGGTGTGGGTCGCGACCATGGTCATGGCCCTGGTCGATGAGGGAGTCCTCGATCTGGACGCGCCGGTGGTCTCCGTACTGCCGGAGTTGCGGCTGAAGACCGACGAGCTGACCGCGGGCGTCACGATCCGCCACCTGCTGACCCACACCAGCGGAATCGACGGTGACCTGTTCGTCGACACCGGCCGGGGCGACGACTGCCTGGAGAAGTACGTGGCGCTCCTGGCCGATGCCGCGGTGGTCCACCCGCTCGGCGCGACCATGTCGTACTGCAACGCCGGCTTCGTCCTGCTCGGCCGGGTCCTGGAGGTCGTGACCGGCGTGCAGTGGGATGAACTGATGCGGGAGCGCCTGTTCCGCCCGCTCGGGCTGACGCACACGGTCACGCTGCCCGAGGAGGCGTTGCTCTTCCGGACCGCCGTCGGGCACGAGAGTCAGCACGGCAAAGCGCTCAAGGTGGTGCCGCGCTGGGGCCCGATGCGCTCGACCGGCCCGGCCGGGCTGATCTGCTCGACGCCGCGCGAGGTGCTGGCCTTCGCCAAACTGCACCTGGACGGCGGGACGACCGCCGAGGGCGTCAAGATCCTGTCACCGGAGAGCGCCGCCGCGATGCAGCGGCGCCAGATCGAGCTGCCGGGCCGGTACGGCGCCACCGGCTGGGGCCTGGGCTGGATGCTGGACGAGTGGGACGGCACGCCGGTCGTCGGCCACAACGGCGCGACGATAGGACAGAACGCCTTCCTGTCGATCCTTCCGGAGCACGGGCTCGCGATCTGCCTGGTGACCAACGGTGGCGACGTGCACGCGTTCCGAGGTGCCGTCTTCGGCGAGATCGCCGGGGAACTGGCCGGCGTCACGATGAAGGCGGCGCCGATGCCGGCTGCTGAGCCGCTGCCCTTCGATCCAGCGGACTTCGTAGGCGTCTATGAGAAGGCCGGGGACCGCATCGAGATCGGCGACAACGAAGGCGTCCTGTCCGCGGTCTTCACCGCCACCGGCGAACTCGCCGACCTGTCGCCCGAACCCGAGATCTGCGAGATGCGGCCCCTCGGGCCCGACGCCTTCGTCATCCAGTGGCCCGGGGAGTCCGACTGGACGCCGATGACCTTCTATCATCTCCCTGATGGGACGCCGTACCTCTATTGCGCGGTGCGTTCGATACCGAAGGTCGGTTGAAACCGCTGGAAACAGAATCTTGAGTCCGAATCCCCCATCCTCCGCCAGAACAGCAAGGTGCCGATGATGACGAAGCAGTTCCGCCAGGAGGACGTCGTCCAGGTCGAGGACGGTGTCCACGCCGTCTTCGGCAGCGACGTCGCGTGGGTGGTCGTGAAGGACGGCGACAGCGCCACCCTGATCGACACCGGTTACCCGGGCGACCGGGCGAATCTGCTCGCGTCGCTGGAGCTGCTGAAGGTGGCGCCGGAGGCGCTGAGCGCGGTTCTGATCACGCACGCGCACAACGACCACCTCGGCTCGGCGCAGTGGCTGCGCGCGACGTACGGCGTTCCGGTCCTGATGCACGCCGAGGAGGTGCCGCACGCGCGGCGCGACTTCCTGGACCAGGTGTCCGTCGGGAAGGTGGCCGCGAACGCGTGGCGGCCGGGCGTGGTGCCGTGGGCTCTGCGGGCGGTGCGCAACGGTGGCACGGCGGATGCCGCGGTCGCTGAGCCGCAGGCCTTCCCCGCTCCCGGCGCGCTCGACCTGCCCGGCTCTCCGGTGCCGCTGCACATCCCCGGACACACCGCGGGGCACTGCGCGTATCTGTTGCCGGCCGGCGGGATCGTGGTGGGCGGGGACGCGATCGGGACCGGGCATCCGACGTCCCGGGTCAAGGGCCCTCAACTGCTGCCCGCCATGTTCCACAAGGACCGGGACAGCGCGCTGGCGGGGTTGAGCGTGCTGGAGGACACCGACGCCGAGGTGCTGGTTCCCGGGCACGGACCGGTGTACCGCGGCTCGGTGCGGGACGCCGTCAAGCTGGTGCGGGAGCGCGGGTAGCACGGCGGCACCGCGAAGCGGCATCCCGGGCCCGCGGGCGCAGTTCTGGTCCGGCTTAAGGAGAATCCCGTATCGGCCCGGCTCAGCTGGAGAGCGAGGAGGCGGCGGACTTGGCCGTCGCAAGGTCCTGAGTCACCGTGGCCGCCGCCGAGTCGAGAGTCGCCTGCGTAGCCGCTCCCTGTTGATACTGCGCCGCGGTGGCGACCCAGTCGCCGAGGTCGGACTTGGCCTTCGCCATGTCGTTCATCCACTGGTCGAGGGTGCCGCCGTGGTCGCCGCCGTAGGCCGCGGCGGCTTGGCGCTCGGCGTCCACATACGTCGTGTCGCTCTCGGGATTCGGCGAGGTGCGGAACTTCGCGAACTGCGCGGCCGGCGACTTCGGGTCGCTGAAGGCTTGTCCGTATGCTGCGATGCCCGGGTAGGGCGTGTGCCCCACGATCTTCTGTCCTGACGCCAGCAGGTCCGCGTAGTGCTGGACCGAGGCCAGCAGGATCTGGGTGCTCTTCGACGAGTCCTTGGGAACGGCGGGCGCGGTGCCGCCGCCGGAACCGTCAGAGTTCGTATTCGCGCCGCCGCTCGTGCCGCCGGCCGACTTCGGGCTGGAGCCGTCGAAGGCGCCGAACGCGGCGGCCAGGGCGAATACGACGGCCACCGCGGCTATCCCGTACATCACCAACAGGCCCTGTTGCTGCCCCATGCCCAGCACCCGGCGCAACGGCCGGCCGCGCCGGCCCCCACCCGGATTCCAGTCAATCTTCGGCACGGGGAAAACCTATCGCCGGACAGCGGATATTCACCAGGGAGTCAATACGGCGGACACCTCTCGGATGCATGCAGAACGCTCGATTATGAGAGCCAGATGAGACTGAACGTACCCCTTCACCTTCGCTTCAGTTACGAACGACAACCTCTGGCGCCATGACCGATAGCCCGCGACTCCAAAAAGGAGTCTGGATAAACACCTCGCTCGCCGTGGTGGTAGCCGCCGGTGGAGCGGGCGCCTGGGCGCTGCTCGGCTCGTCGAACTCCGGCAAGTCCACCACCGGCCGTACCGTCGCTGTACAGCGTGGCAACGTGACCGCCCAGGTCTCGGCCTCCGGCAACGTCACCCTGCCGACCGAGTTGGACCTCGCGTTCACCGCCTCGGGCACGGTGACCGAGATCGACGTGAAGCCCGGCGACGTGGTGAAGACCGGCCAGGTGCTGGCAAAGATCGACACCACCGAAGCCAACCAGCAGCTGGCCTCGGCGCAGGCCCAGCTGACCACCGCACAGGCCCAGCTGGCCAAACTGCAGCAGGGCCAGACGCCGCAGCAGGCGGCGCTGAGCCAGCAGCAGCTGACCACGGCCGCGGACTCGCTGAGCGCCGCGAAGACCTCGTACTCCGACGCGCAGAACAGCATCGCGATCGACGCGCAGACGCTGGCCTCGGCGGTCACGACGGCGCAGAACAACCTGTCCGCTGACCAGGCGCTGCAGACCTCGGACTGCGCCGGCGGAACGGCCAAGGCCGCCGCCTGCACGCAGGACACCACCAAGGTCGCGCAGGACACCAACGCGGTCACGTCCGCCGAGAACGCCCAGAAGTCCGGCGCGCAGAAGGACACCCAGTCCCTGCACCAGGCGCAGGCCTCGATGACGCAGGCTCAGAACTCCTACAACACGGCGGTGGACCAGCAGGCGGTCTCCGCCGCGCCGGCCACCCCGGACCAGATAGCCGCGGCCAACCAGTCCGTGGTCAACGCCCAGAACTCGCTCGCCGCCGCCCAGAAGGGCGTCGCCGGCACCGTCATCACCGCGCCGCAGGCCGGGACGGTCCTGTCGGTCGGCGGTTCGGTGGGCGACTCGGTGAGCGCCGGGTCCGCCTCCTCGACCTCGGCGGCGTCGTCCTCGTCCGGCGGATCTACTGGGGGTTCCTCTGGAGGTTCGGCCGGCGGTTCCTCGGGATCGTCGAGCTCGTCGTCCTCCAGCAGCGCCAAGTCCGGCAGCAGCTTCGTGGTGCTCGGCAACATGAGCAGCCTGACGGTGCGCGCCGAGTTCGCCGAGACCGACGCCTCCAAGCTCAAGGCCGGCGAGAGCGCGCAGGTCGCGATCAACGCCATCCCGGGCTCCTCGCTCACCGCGACCGTGCAGTCCGTGGACCCGACCTCGACCGTGGTGTCGAACGTCGTCGAGTACGGCGTCACGCTCCAGTTCACCTCCGGCCAGCAGGACCTGGCGTCCCTGAAGCCGGGCCAGACCGCGTCGGTCTCGGTGGTCACCGACAACGTGACCAACGTGCTGTACGTGCCGTCCTCCTCGGTCACCACGCTCGGCGGCCAGAGCTACGTCACGGTGGTCAGCGGCAAGACCCAGACGCAGACGCCGGTCCAGGTCGGCGTGGTCGGCGACACCACCACCGAGATCGCCTCCGGGGTGAACGAGGGCGACCAGGTCCTGCTGTCCTCGCGCACCGGCAGCAGCAGCACCACCGGCACCCGGGGCGGCGGCCTGACCGGCGGCGGCTTCGGCGGCGGGACCGGCGGGGCCGGCGGCGGCGGTCTGGGCACCGGCGGCGGCCGGGGCGGGTTCGGCGGGTGACCGGCATGAGCGGTTCGAACGGTCCGAAGCCGGTCATCGAGCTCGCCGACATCCACAAGACCTACGGCATGGACGGCACCGCCGTCCACGCCCTGCGCGGCGTCAGCCTGACCGTCCCGGCCGGCGACTACGTCGCGATCATGGGCGCCTCGGGCTCGGGCAAGTCGACGATGATGAACATCGTCGGCTGCCTCGACGTCCCCACCTCCGGCCGGTATCTGCTGGACGGCATCGAGGTCGAGCACCTGTCGGACCGCCAGCTCGCGCTGGTCCGCAACCGCAAGATCGGCTTCGTCTTCCAGTCCTTCAACCTGCTGCCGCGCACCACCGCGCTGGACAACGTGGAGCTGCCGCTGATCTACGCCGGCGTCGGCACCACTGAGCGGCGCCGGCGGGCCCGCGCGGCGCTGGAGCTGGTCGGCCTCGGCGAGCGCCTCAACCACAAGCCGCAGGAGCTCTCCGGCGGCCAGCAGCAGCGCGTGGCCGTGGCCCGGGCGCTGGTCACCGCGCCCAGCCTGATCCTGGCCGACGAACCCACCGGCAACCTGGACAGCACCTCCTCGGCCGACGTGATGGCGCTGTTCGACCGGTTGCACCAGGCCGGGCGCACCATCGTCCTGATCACCCACGAGCACGACATCGCCGAGCACGCCGAGCGCGCGATCCGGTTGATGGACGGGCAGATCGTCTCCGACGAGCGCAACGGCGAGCGCGGCTGGATCTCCGAACAGCACCGAGTGCAGCACGGGAGCGTCTGATGAGATTCCGCGAAGTCTTCCGGTTCGCCTTCGCCGGGCTGAAGGCCAACAAACTGCGCTCGGCGCTGACCACGCTCGGCATCCTGATCGGGGTCGGCGCGGTCATCCTGCTGGTCGCGGTCGGCAAGGGCTCCGGCGCGCAGGTGCAGGCGAACATCGACAAGCTGGGCACGAACCTGCTGGAGGTCTCCCGGCAGGCCGGCGGCTTCGGCGCGCGCGCGTCCCGCAACACCGGGACGCAGAGCACTGTCTCGGCGCTCACCCTGGCCGACGCGCAGGCGCTGGTGGACCCGGTGAACGCCCCGGACGTGCTGGACGAGGCCCCGGTGGTGACCGCCTCACCGACCGCCACCTACCAGGGCGCCACACACCCGATCGCGCAGCTGGTCGGCACCTACCCGGCGTACCTGACGGCGACCAACTGGCAGATCGCCGAGGGCTCGTCGATCACCGACGACGACGTGAGCCAGGCCCGCAAGGTGATCGTGATCGGGCAGACGGTGGCCACCGACCTGTTCGGCACCGCGGACCCGGTCGGCCAGCAGGTGATGATCAACAGCGTCCCGTACAGCGTCGAGGGCGTGTTGCAGGCCAAGGGCTCCAGCGGCCTGCAGGACGCCGACGACTTCGCGATCGCGCCGCTGACCACCGTGCAGGACTCGCTGAGCGGCTTCGGGTCGCTGAACCAGATCGTGGTCCAGGCCAAGTCGGCCGACGCGACCACCGCGGCGCAGGACGAGATCACCTCGATCCTCACCGCGCGGCACCACCTGGCGGCCACCGCCTCGCCGGACTTCCGGGTGCTGAACCAGCAGTCGCTGCTGGCCACCTCCAGCTCCACCACGCACACCTTCACGGTGCTGCTGGGCGCGGTCGCGGCCATCTCGCTGCTGGTCGGCGGGATCGGGATCACCAACATCATGCTGGTCACGGTGACCGAGCGGACCCGGGAGATCGGCATCCGCAAGGCGCTGGGCGCCCCGCGCGCGGCGATCCTGGGCCAGTTCCTCATCGAGGCGGTGATGCTGTCGCTGATCGGCGGGGCGCTGGGGGTGGCCGCCGGGCTGATCGGCACCAGGTTCACGGTGGCCGGGGTGAAACCGGTGATCGTGCCGGCCTCGATCGCGCTGGCCTTCGCGGTGTCGGCGCTGATCGGTCTGTTCTTCGGGTCGTTCCCGGCCAACCGCGCGGCCAAGCTGCATCCCATCCAGGCGCTGCGGCACGAGTAAGCCCCCTGACGAGCCAGAAGTCCACGAGCAGGAAGATTCGGAAGTCACAGATGTCTGAGAACCCCGGCGGCCAGCCCGCTGACAACAACGCAGAGTTCGAACTCCTTTCCCAGGCGCCGTCCGCACCGGACATCAGCGGACAGCTCAAGCCCGCCCGCAGCGGCGGCGGCGGGATCCCGAAGGTGACGCTGGGCCTGATCGGCGCGGTGCTGCTGGCCGGCGGGTTCGTCGGCGGGATCGCGGTGGGCAAGCACAACAGCTCCTCGACCTCCACGAACACCGCCACGGGCACGAACCGGACCCGGACCGGCGGGTACGCCGGCGGCTTCGGGACCGGCGGCGCGACCGGCGGGACCGGGGGCACCGGGACCGGCGGCACCCGGGGCGGGGCCGTCACCGGCACCGTCAGCGCGGTCAGCGGCACGACCATCACCATCACCGACAGCACCGGCAAGTCGGTGACGGTGGACACCAGCCCGCAGACGACCGTGACGATCGGCAAGACCGGTACGGTCGCGGACCTCACGACCGGATCTCAGGTGACCGTGCTGGGCACTCCGGACAGTAGCGGGACCATCACGGCCCGTTCGGTTGTGAGTGGTATCACAGGTCTCGGGTTCGGCGGACGCGGCGGAAACCGCACTCCGGGTGCCACGCCGTCTTCGCCGGGTGGGTCAAACGGGTGATACTGGACGGGATGGACACCCGAGAATCCCGCAGCCTGCTGGTCGTCGACGACGACACCGAGATCCGTGACGCGATCGCCCGGGCCTTCCGCCTGCAGGGCTATCGCGTGCGCACCGCGGCCGGCGGCCTGGCCGCCCTGGAGCAGATCGCGGCCGACCCGCCGGACGCGATCGTGCTCGACGTGATGATGCCGGAGCTCGACGGGGTGGAGGTGTGCCGGCGCCTGCGCGGCGTCGGCGACCACACCCCGGTGCTGCTGCTGACCGCGCGCGACGCGGTCGGGGACCGGGTGGCCGGGCTGGACGCCGGCGCCGACGACTACCTGGTGAAGCCGTTCGCGCTGGCCGAGCTGCACGCTCGGATGCGGGCCCTGCTGCGGCGCGCCGAGTACGAGCCGGTGCCCGAGTCGGAGCGGCTGGTGTTCGAGGACCTGGAGCTGGACCCCGAGTCCCGGCTGGCGTACCGGAGCGGGCGCACGATCGAGCTCACCCGGACCGAGTTCGCGCTGCTGGAGCTGTTGATGCGCAACGCCGGGCGGGTGTTGCCGCGCGAGGTGATCTCCGACCGGATCTGGGGCTACGAGCTCGGGCCGGAGTCGAACTCGCTGGAGGTGTTCGTGTCCTGCATCCGGCGGAAGACGGAGGCGGGAGGCGAGGCGCGGCTGGTGCAGACCGTGCGGGGGTTCGGGTACACGTTGCGGGTGTCGGGGTGAAGTGGGAGCGGTTACGTCGGGGGAAGGGCGCCGGGGCTGAGGCCGGGGCCCAGTTCGCGGGTGCGGATCGCCGCGATCAGGGCACTGAGAGAGCCGAGAGCGCCGAGAGTGTCGGGACCGGTCCCGCCGAGAAGCCTCGGCGCCGTTCCCCCCTGGCCGTGTGGCACCGCACTCCGCTGCGTGCGCGGCTGGCCCTGGCGGCCACGATCGCTGTGGCGGCCGGCGTCGGCGGGGGCGTGGGGTTCGCCTATGTGGCGGTACGGCACTCGCTGATCCAGCAGGTCGACGACGGTTTGCAGGACCAGGGCACGAGTGCGCAGAAGACGCTGCTGACCAACCACCGCCTGCCCCACTACGAGGGGGTCCGGAGCCGGAAGTTCGGCGACACCACGACCAATGTCCAGTATCTCGACTCCACGGGACAGCCGCTGCAGCCCCAGCAGGTGCGGCCCGCGACGCTTCGCCAGCCTCCCGTCTACGCGCTCCTCCCGGCCTCGTCCCTGGTGATACCGATCTCCCAACAGGACATCCAGGTCGCCGCCGGATCCATGGACAGCGCCCTGTACTCCGGCCACATGAACGGCCAGCGTGTCCGGGTCCTGACACTGTCGATCAACAACGGGCAGGCGATCCAGTTCGACGCCCCGCTGACCGCGATGGACAAGCAGCTGTCCGCGCTCGGCTGGCAGCTGTTCGGCGCCGGCGCCGCGGGCATCGTCCTGGCGGCGGGCCTGGGCTGGCTGGTGACGCGCACCGCGCTGCGTCCGGTGGCGGAGCTGACCAGCACCGCCGAACGCATCGCCGCCACCCACGACCTGGCGCACCGCATCCCGATAGACGGAACGCCCGGCGAGCCCCGCGACGAGCTCGGCCGGCTGGCCGCGACCTTCAACAGCATGCTGGACGCGGTCCAGGAGGCCACCGACCGCCAGCGCCAGCTGGTCGCCGACGCCTCGCACGAGCTGCGCACCCCGCTGACCTCGCTGCGCACCAACGTCGAGGTCCTGGCCTACGCGCAGCGGCTGGGCCCGGAGGACCGCGAGGCCCTGGTGTCCGGCATCATGTCCGGCCTGGACGACCTGACCACGCTGGTCAGCGACACGGTCGAGCTGGCCCGCGGCGAGGAGCAGGCCGCGCTGTTCGAGGAGCTGCGCTTCGACCTGCTGGTCCAGCGCTGCGTGGACCGCGCCGCCGCACACTGGCCGAAGGCGGCGTTCAAGACGGATCTGGACGACAGCGTGGTCGTGGGCGTCACCGACCGCCTGGCCAAGGCCGTCCGCAACCTGCTGGACAACGCCGCGAAGTTCTCCCCCGACGGCGGCCTGGTCGAAGTCGGCACCGCCACCGGACCCGACGGCATGGTGACCCTGACCGTCCGCGACCACGGCCCCGGCATCCCCGAAGCCGACCTCCCGCACGTCTTCGACCGCTTCTACCGCGCCGCCAGCTCCCGCGACCTCCCGGGCTCCGGCCTCGGACTGGCGATAGTGGCCCAGGTGGCCGTCGGCCACGGCGGCGGCGTGACGGCCGCCGGGGCCCAGGGCGGGGGCGCGGAGTTCCGGCTGACGCTGCCGGTGGCGGCTGCTTGGCGGTAGGGCGGTAGGGCGGCGGTTGTTGCGGTGCGGCGGTTGCTGCTGCCGGTGGCGGCGGGCCGCTGTAGGCCGGACTTTGGCGACGCTCTGCGGTGCGTGATGCTGCCTTGCGGGCGCGGTGCGACAGCTTGACCCGGCAATGCTGCCCGGCGGTGCTGCTGCGCGGCGGCATGCAGCGGTTCGGTGCTGCGGTTCTGTGCGGAGCGGCTTCTGTTGCGGCGCGGCGCAGCGGCGATGCCGTGCTGCCGCGGTGCGGTGCTGTGCGGAGCAGCTTGTGTGGTGCTGTGCTGCTCCGGTGCGGCGCTGTGCGGCGGCATGCGACGGTTCTGTGCGGCGGCGGTGCGGCGGCATTCGGCGGTTCTAGCCGGCGGCGGTGCAGTGCTGCTGCGGTGTGCGGCGGTTCTGCGCGGAGTGGCTTGTGTTGCGGTACGGCGGTGCAGTGCTATCGGCTTCGGTCAACCAGCTCGTACCCGGTCCCCCGCGCCGGCCGTGCCCACACCGCGTCGTCGCCGACTGCCCACCATCCCTGCTCGCGCAGTGTGTAGCGCGAGACCTTCTCGGTGGCGGTGGTCGTCAGGGCGGCGGTGATGCGGATGAAGCGGGGGGCCATCTTGGTGCCCAGGTCCTCTTGTGCGGCCAGGAAGTCCGCGAAGGACGCCGGGTCGAAGGCGGCGCCTTGCCTTAGCACCAGGGTGCACATGACCGCGTCGCCGGTGACCTCGTCGGGGACCGCGTAGGCGGCGACCGCCTCGGCGGGGGTCCAGCGGGCGAGGATCGCTTCTAGGAGCGCCACCGAGATGTTCTCGCCGTCGATGCGCATGCGGTCGGCTTTGCGGGCGGCGAAGTAGAGCCAGCCGTCGGTGTCGGCGTAGAACAGGTCGCCGCTGCGGTAGTGGCCTTCGGCGTAGCGTTCGGCGTCGGCGGCGGGGTTGTTCCAGTAGCCGGTGAAGGCGCCGGGGCCGGTGCCGATGAGTTCGCCGATCGCGGTGGCGCCGTTCAGGAGGCGGCCTGCTGCGTCGAATTCGGCCGGTGGGCAGGGGGCGCCGGTCTCCAGGTCCACGATCGACAGGGTCTCGTCGGTGCGGCCGACCGCTGCGCCGCGGGCCAGGACCGCGGGTGGGAAGGTGCGGGGGGCGACGATGTTGATGCCGCCTTCGGAGGCGCCGTAGCCCTCGGACAGGGGGCAGCCGAAGCGGCGTTCGAAGCGCTCGCGGTCCAGGGGGCCGGCCTCGGTGCCGAAGCCGGCGCGGAGGGGGTTGTCGGCGTCGTCGGGGTGCTGCGGGGTGGCCAGGATGTAGGAGATCGCGCGGCCGACGTAGGTGAAGTACGTGGCCTGGTACTCGCGCACGTCGGGCAGGAAGCCGGAGGCCGAGAAGCGCTCGCGCAGCGCCACGGCGGCGCCGGCGACCAGTGCGGGGCCCCAGTTCGCCAGGATCGCGTTGCCGTGGAACATCGGCATCGGGATGTAGCAGACGTCCGAGGCCGTCAGCTCGTAGCGCTCGGCCATCGCTCTGCCGGACGCCGCGACCCGCCCCTGCACGCACGTCACCGCCTTCGGCACGCCGGTCGAGCCGGACGTGAAGTACAGCAGCAGCCGGGTGTCCTCGGTGACCGGGGCGACCGGCTTGACGTCCGCGACGGTCACGCCCCGGTACGGCTCCAGCGCCTCCCGGTAGTCCGGCTCGTCCACGACCAGCAGCGGCAGCGTCTCCAGGCCAAGTCCGGCCAGCAGCGGAAGGTGCGAGCGCGACGTCACCAACAGCTCGCACTCCGCGTGCCGGACGTCGCGCGCCAACTCGGCGCCACGCCGCGTGGGGTTCACGCCGACCAGCGCCGCCCCGGCGAGCGCGGCGGCGGAGAGCCAGAACACGAACTCGTCGGTGTTGCCCAGCAGCACCCCGATATGCGGCTGCATGCCCGGCCGGTGCCGGTCGGTGAACAGCGCGGCCCTGGTGGCGGCCTGCGCCGCGATCTCCGCATGCTGATACCGCAGGCCGTCCGGGCCGAGCAGCCCGAGACCGTCCTGTTGGGACTGAACGCCGACCAACTCCGCGACCGTGGACATGCCGCGTATAGAAGGCCATCCCGCGTGAGGCCGCAAGAGGTTACCCTGAGTGCGTGGACGTGAACGTATCGGCAACGGTCAAAGTCCGAGTCACGGTCGATGCCGAGAAGTGGGCGGCGGCCAGCGGCGTAGAGGCGCTGCAGGCCGGCGCATCTCTGGCCACCGCGCTGAGCGACGCGCTGGAGCGCTTCTCCGATCTGGTGCCCGAGGTGGACGAGGCCGGCGGACAGACCTGGGTCGAGAAACTGACCTGGACGGCGTCCACCACCAGCCCCGCACTTCCCTCCTGAACCTGTCGCCCCCGTGCCGCCCCACCGGCTGGGCGATGATGGTAGGGATAACCGGGGGTTGAACTTCCGTGGCCGCACCGTGGGCCGCGCAGGCTGCATCGGCGAAGCTTTTCCCATGAAGCGTTTCCTGTTGAGCCCGGTGTCGGGGCGCACCGCCCGCCAGTACCTGTACGCCCTGGTGTGCTCCCCGCTCGGGATCGCGGGCTTCGCCTATGTGGTGGCCACGCTCGCCGTAGGCGGCGCGTTGTCCTTCACGTTCATCGGCCTGCCCCTGATCGCCTCCGCGATCTTCCTGGCCAAGAAGTACGGCGGCTTCCAGCGCGGCCTGGCGCGCAGGCTGCTCGGCGTCGAGATTGAGCCGCCGCACCCGAACACCCGCTGGCACACCGCGCACGGGCTGCTGGCCAAGCTCGGCGCGGCCCTCGGCGACCTGGCGGCCTGGCGGTCGCAGGCCTACCTGCTCGTGCGCGCGCCCCTGGGCGTCGCGTACATCATGACGCTGGGCCTGGGCGTGGTCGAGGGCGTGGTCCTCGCCGCCTACCCGATCTGGTGGTCGCTGTTCGACCCCCGGGACAAGGACAGCAAAGGCCACTACCACCACGCGGCCATGCAGCTCGGCGACGGCTTCTACATCGAGACCTGGCCCCGGGCGCTGATCGTCTCGGCGATCGGCCTGGTGTGGGTCCTCGCCGCGGTCTGGATCCTGAAGTTCTGGATCTGGCTCGACACCCTGCTGATGAAGGCGCTGCTCGGCCCGACCAGCAGCGAGCTCCGGGTGGAGGAGCTGACCGTGAGCCGCGCGCACGCCGTGGACGACTCCGCGGCGCGGCTGCGCCGGATCGAACGCGACCTGCACGACGGCGCACAGGCCCAGCTGGTCGCGCTGGCGATGCAGCTCGGCGAGGCGAAGGAGAACCTGGACGCCACCGGAGGGGGCGGCGAGCTGGACCTGATCGAGACCCGGGCGCTGATCGACACCGCGCACCGCAACGCCAAGCAGGCCATCAACGAGCTGCGCGACCTGGCCCGCGGCATCCACCCGGCGGCGCTGGACAACGGCCTGCGGGACGCCCTGGGCACGCTGGCCGCGCGCTCGGCGATGCCGGTGACGGTGAACGTCGCGCTGGGCGAGCGGCCGGACCGGGCGATCGAGACCATCGCCTACTTCTGCGCCGCCGAGCTGCTGACGAACGCCGCCAAGCACGGCGCGCCGACCCGGGCCGCGCTGTCGGTGGTGCAGGAGGACGGCAAGCTGACGCTCACCGTTGAGGACGACGGTCGCGGCGGCGCGCAGGTCGGCTACGGCGGCGGGCTGGCCGGGCTGCTGGACCGGGTGCGCACCGTGGACGGCTCGCTGGCCGTGGACAGCCCGGTGGGGGGCCCGACGCTGGTGATCGTGAAGCTACCGATGCACGTGTAGCGCACGTGTGGCGCACGTCTGAGGCGCGGCGGCCGACCTGACGAGGTCCGCCGCCGCCGCACGCTTCGGCTATCTTCGGGGTGGTCCAGGACCACCGCCGAAGGAGAAGACCCCCGTGCGCATCATGATCGCCGAAGACTCCGCAATCCTGCGGGACGGTCTGGTCCAGATCCTCACCAAGCGCGGCCACGACGTCCCGGCGGCCGTCCCGAACGCCGACGAGCTGCTGGCCGCGCTCGCCACCGACGTACCGGACGCGGTCGTCATGGACATCCGGATGCCGCCGACGCACACCGACGAGGGCCTGCGCGCCGCGCTGGAGCTGCGCAAGAGCCACCCGAAGGTCGGCGTACTCCTGTTCTCGCAGTACGTGGAGACCCGCTACGCCCGCGACCTGTTCGGCGGCAAGGTCTCCGGCGTCGGCTACCTGCTCAAGGAGCGGGTCGCCGACGTCAGCGAGTTCGTCGAGGCGCTGACCAAGATCGCGGCCGGCGGCACGGTCCTCGACCCGGAGGTCGTGGTCCAACTCCTCGGCTCCCGGCCCACCGACGCCCTGACCGCCCGCGAACGGGAGGTACTCGGACTGATGGCCGAGGGGCGCTCGAACGCCGCGATCGGCAAGCAACTGGTGCTCGCCGACAGCTCGGTGGAGAAGCACATCAGCAACATCTTCACGAAGCTCGGGCTGCCGCCGGCGGACGAGGACCACCGGCGGGTGCTGGCGGTGCTGAAGTACCTCGGGGTGACGCGGTAGGGGCGACGCGACCTCAGTGGTCGGTCGCCGAGGACGGCGTGGGCCCCGCAGTCACCGAAGGCGTCGAAGAAGGCGGCGGCGCCCCGGTCGCAGCCGTCACCGAGCTCCACAGCTGCGCGTACCACGCGCTGGAGCCCTCCGAGGGACCCAGCGTCCCGTCGGGCCCGCCGGTCGCCGCGTCGCCCGCACCGAGCAGGCGCAGGCCGGTCTCCCCGGGGAACACGTAGTGCAGCCGGAGCCGGGCCTGGATCTTGACGTAGTCCGGGTCCTGCCACTCCGCGAGCTGCTGCCGCAGCTGCTCGACCTCGGCGCGCTTCTCCGAGTTCTGCTGCTTGAGCTGGTCGATCTGCGAGCTCTGCGAGAAGTACTGCTGCAGCGGGTACGCCAGCGCCAGGACCAGCGCGCAGAGCACGAGCATCAGGATCGCGGCACGCGCCGTGTACCGCGTGCGCTTCTTGCCGGAGCCTGCAGAACCGCCGGAGCCGCCGGAGCCACCCGACCCCGAGCCGCCGTCGCCGAAGGAACGCGAAGATCCCGACGCAGCGTCCTGCCGCTGCGTCGGGACCGCGCTCAAGCGCCGAGGCGCCGGCCCTGAGCCTGCCGACTTCATGCCTGCGACGATACCGCCTGCCGGTCAGAGCGGGCGGTACCGCCGGGCGGCCCGGGTGTCAGGCCCTGTCAGCCCCGTCAGCCCTCGTGCGTGAAGCGCGGGAAGGCCGAGCGGCCCGCGTAGCGTGCGGCGTCGTCCAGCTCCTCCTCGATGCGCAGCAGCTGGTTGTACTTGGCGACGCGGTCCGAGCGGGCCGGGGCGCCGGTCTTGATCTGGCCGCAGTCCACCGCGACGGCCAGGTCGGCGATCGTGGTGTCCTCGGTCTCGCCGGAGCGGTGCGACATCATGCAGCGGTAGCCGTTGCGGTGCGCCAGCTGCACGGCGTCGAAGGTCTCGGTCAGGGTGCCGATCTGGTTCACCTTCACCAGCAGCGCGTTGGCCTGGCCTCCGGCGATGCCGCGGGCCAGCCGCTCGGGGTTGGTGACGAACAGGTCGTCGCCGACGATCTGGACCTTGGCGCCCAGGCGGTCGGTGAGGATCTTCCAGCCCTCCCAGTCGTCCTCGAACAGCGGGTCCTCGATGGACACCAGCGGGTAGGCGTCGACCAGCTCGGCGTAGTACTCGGTCATCTCCGTGGCGGTGCGGGTCTTGCCCTCGAACTGGTACGCGCCGTCCTTGTAGAACTCCGACGCCGCGACGTCCAGCGCCAGCGCGATGTCCCGGCCGGGGACGTAGCCGGCCTTCTCGATCGCGACCTTGATCAGGTCCAGCGCGTCGCGGTTGGACGGCAGGTCCGGCGCGAAGCCGCCCTCGTCGCCCAGGCCGGTGTTCAGGCCCCGCTCCTTCAGCACCGACTTCAGCGCGTGGTAGACCTCCGCGCCCCAGCGCAGCGCCTCGCGGAAGCTGCCCGCGCCGATCGGCGCGATCATGAACTCCTGGATGTCCACGTTGGAGTCGGCGTGCGCGCCGCCGTTGAGGATGTTCATCATCGGCACCGGCAGCGTGTGCGCGTTCGGCCCGCCGAGGTAGCGGAACAGCGGCAGCTCGGCGGACTCCGCGGCGGCCTTGGCCACGGCCAGCGAGACGCCGAGGATCGCGTTGGCGCCCAGGCGGGCCTTGTTCGGCGTGGCGTCCAGGTCGATCATCGCCTGGTCGATCAGCCGCTGGTCGGAGGCGTCCTCGCCGACCACGGCGGGGTAGATCTCGTCCAGTACTCCCTGCACGGCGTGCTCGACGCCCTTGCCGCCGTAGCGGGCCGGGTCGCCGTCGCGCAGCTCGACGGCCTCGAAGGCGCCGGTGGAGGCACCCGAGGGGACCGCCGCGCGGGCGAAGCTGCCGTCTTCGAGGAGCACCTCGACCTCGACGGTCGGGTTGCCGCGCGAGTCCAGGATCTCCCGCGCGTTGATGGCTTCGATGGACGCCACGTCTCATCTCTCCTTCAGCTCTGATGGTTTCGCCTCCAGAGCCTATCCCTCGGCAGGCAGAGGTCCTTGCTCAGCAGGGTCAAGGGGTGAGACGGAAAGCACACGGCGCGCAGCGTTCGCCGCCAGTTCCCCTGGCTGGTACCCGGCAGACGTGTTCCGGGCCGCGGGCATACCGAACGGACGTGCTAAAAGCCGGCATCTACTCGGGCCACCATCCGCCCGAACAGTAGGGTCACCCCCATCGGAATCCCGAACCGATTCCCCGATGCTGGACCTATGATCACGCCTGTGGGAGCCAAGGTCGCCAGCCGACGCGATGACGACCCCGCGCCGGTACTCGGCCCCGGGGAACTGCTGAAGGGCCCCTTCACCGGCCGCGCCCTGCGCCAGCAGGGCTACCTGCTCGGCTCGTTCGCCGTCGCCTTCTTCCAGGTGCTGTGGATGACCGTGGCGCTGGCCGTCGGCGGCCCGCTCGTCCTGGTCTTCATCGGCCTGCCGCTGCTGCTGGCCGGGATGACGGGCCTGCGCCGGGCCAGCCGCAGGGAGCGGCTGCGGATCCTGAACCTCACCGGCGAGCGCGTGCCGACCCCGTACCGGGAGCCCGGGCCGTCCGGCAACGTGCTGCAGCGGCTGCTCGGCCACGTCTCCGACCCGGCGACCTGGCGCGATCTGGTCCACCTGGTGATCTCGGCGGCCCTCGGCGGCGGCTGGTTCACCGTCATCGTGACCACCTGGGCGATGATCCTCGGCGGCCTGTCCCTGCCCTTCTGGTACACCGCCCTGCCGCACCACCGCGTACCGCTGATGCACGTCAACGGCAGCCAGTACTACATCAGCACCCTGCCGGCCATCGTCACCCTCGCCGGCGTCTCGGTGGTCTTCGCCTGGTTCGTCGGCCCGATCCTGCTGGAGCTGGGGACCCGGGCGCAGACCGGCCTGGGCCGGGCGCTGCTCGGCCTGAGCCGCCCCGAGCTGGACCGCCGGGAGGCGGCCCTGCGCACCACCCGCAGCCAGGCCGTCAGCGCCGCGGAGGCCGAGCGCCGCCGCATCGAACGCGATCTGCACGACGGCGCCCAGCAGCGCCTGGTCGCCCTGGCGATGGACCTGGGCCGGGCCAAGTCGAAGCTGAAGTCCGGCGACGAGGCCGATTCCGCAGCCGCCGCGCAACTGGTCGCCGAGGCGCACGAGGGCGTGAAGCTGGCCCTGAGCGAACTGCGCGACCTGGCCCGCGGCATCCACCCCGCGGTGCTGACCGACCGCGGCCTGGACGCGGCGCTGTCCGCGCTGGCCGGCCGCTCCCCGATCCCGGTGGAGGTGGACGCCGCCCTGCCCTGGCGCCCCAGCCCGGAAGTGGAGTCCGCGGCCTACTTCGTCGCCTCCGAAGCCCTGGCCAACATGGCCAAGCACGCCGACGCCACCCGCGCCTGGATCGACGTGCACCTGCGCGACGGCCGACTCCAGATGACCATCGGCGACAACGGCGTCGGCGGTGCCGCTGCCAATCCCGGCGGCGGCCTGGCCGGCCTGTCCGACCGCATCGCGCCCCTTGATGGCATCCTGTCGGTGAGCAGCCCTATAGGCGGACCGACCCAGATCCTCATGGAGATGCCATGCCCGAAGCCATCCGCGTCCTGATCGCCGAAGACGCGGTCCTGCTCCGCGAAGGCCTGGCCAGGCTCCTCGCGGATTCGGGGTTCGACATCGTGGCCAAGGTGGACGACGGCAAGGGCATGGTCGAGGCGGCCGACGCCCTGAAGCCGGACGTGATCGTCGCCGACGTCCGCATGCCGCCGAGCTTCACCGACGAGGGCCTGCGCGCGGCGGTGGAGGTCCGGGCCAAGTACCCGAACATGGCAGTACTGGTCTTCAGCCAGGCCGTCGAGGCCGCCTACGCCCAGGAGCTGTTCTCCAGCAGCGCCAACGGTCTCGGCTACCTCCTGAAGGAGCGCGTGGCCGAGGTCGAGGAGTTCGTGGACGCCCTCAAGCGCGTCGCGGCTGGCGGCACGGCCCTGGACCCGGAGGTCGTGGCGCAGCTCCTCGGCCGCCGCAAGAAGAACGACCCGCTGGAGACGCTCACGCCGCGCGAGCGCGAGGTGCTGGGCCTGATGGCCGAGGGCCGGTCCAACTCGGCGATCGCCTCCGGGCTGTTCGTGACCGAGAAGGCCGTGGAGAAGCACACGTCGAGCATCTTCACCAAGCTGGACCTCACTCCGGCGGCGGAGGACCACCGTCGGGTGATGGCGGTCCTGCGCTACCTGAACGTCTAGGGGATCCGGGGAAGCCGCGGGCTACACCGCAATCAGTTCCCTGAGATACCGCACGGCGGGCGAACCGTGCCCCAGCACTGCGTCGTGCAGCTCCCGCTCCGACCATCCGGGATGCTCCGCCCGCAGATCGCGGACCAGGTCGGAGACCTCGACGTAGCCCACGTAGTACGTGGACAGCTGCGAACTGGTCAGCAGGGCCCGCCGCCACTTGCCCGCGGCCTCGCCGTCCTCCTGGAACCCGCGCTCCGTCATCAGCGCCATGGCCTCGTCCTGGGTCATGCCGTGGCAGTGGACGCGGCCGTCCAGGATGGTGTTGATGATCATCCGGAGCTGCATCTTCAGCTGCTGCATCCGCACCGCGCGCGGGTCGCCGTCGCCGGGATAGCCGTGGCGCGCCATCAGCTCCTCGGCGTACACGGCCCAGCCCTCGACGAACGACCCCGACCACAGCGCCGCGCGCACCGGGGTCGGCGCCTGCTGCCGCCGCGAGTGCTGCAACTGCAACAGGTGCCCCGGCATCGCCTCGTGGACCATCAGGTTGTGCAGCATGTGCAGGTTGTACTCGCGGAAGAAGGAGTCGACGCGCTCCTGCGTCCAGTCCGCGGGCGTCGGGGAGATCGCCAGGATCGTCTGCACGTCCGCCTGCTCCAGCGGCCCCGGCGGATCGCAGTAGGCCACCGCCACGCCCCGCTGCACTTCCGGCATCGCGGAGACTTCATAAGGGTCCGAATACACGGTGACCAGCTCGTGCTCCCGCACGAAGTCGAACTGCTTCAGCAACGCCTGTCGGCTGTATTCGAGGATGGTCTCGTTGTCCGGCGCGGCCTCGGCGAGGCGGTTCAGCACGCGCCGCACAAGCTCCGAGCGTTCTGCAGCGTCTGAGGGCACTGCGACGCCCTCATAGTCCGCCGCAGCCTCAACGATCTCCGCGGAGACCCGGTCCAGATCGGCCTCGGCCCGAGCCAGGATCGCGGCCGCGTCGGACTCCGCATCGAGGCTCAGCGACAGCTTGCGAGCGAACAGCTCCGCGCCGATGCGCGGGTCGCGGAACTCCTCCTTCCCGGCGTCTCCGGCCGCCAGCCGCTCCTTGAGCCACGCGATGTGTTCCTGAAGCGCCTTCACGGCGGCCGGGCGCACGGCGTCGATCGCCGCTCGCGCCTCGGAAACGTCCCCCGACGCCGCCTCGATCGCCGCGTCCAGCTCGCCGCCGATCAGATCGACGGTCCCCTCGAACTGCCCGATCGCCAGCTCCACGTGGATCCGCGACAGCGGCTTGCCCGCGAGCAGAGAACGGTTGTCGGCGAGCGTCGAGGCCACCTGCTCCAACCGGCTCGCGAACGCCGTCAGCCGCTGCGCCGCCGGAGCGTAGTCGCGGGCGAGCAGCGTGTACAACGCGACCCCGGGATTCGCGGCGGCCGGCTTCCACTCGTCCTCGCGCAGCTCGTCGATCAGAAACCGTTGCCCCGCCACGTGATTGGCCAGGATCGCGGCGTCCACCCGGTTCGCCGCCGACATCCCGGCGCCGTCCCGCTCGACGAGCTCGGCCAGGTCCTCGGCCCGGCCGGCCAGCCACGCCGACTCGGCCGCCAGCCCGCCGGCCGACCGGTCCCGCAACTCCGCGTCGTACTCGTGCAGGCCGAGGCTCCCGGCCCAGTCCGGATTCCGGCGGCACAGACCGTCCAGGATGTCGGCGGCGAGGGCCTCGAAGCGTGCGTCAGGGGTATCTGCCATTCTCCGACGATAGAGGACCGTTCACCTTTGAGATCGGCTGAGAGTCTGCCCGTCTGTCATCAGTACTGCATATGCTGTGACCATGTCTTCTCAGCCGCCTTGGGAGACCCAGATCCAGCCGGGCTGGGGATCCCAGCCTCAGCCTCCGGAGCAGCCGCAGCAAGCGCCGCAGCAGCCCCCGCAGGGCGGTGGCTGGAACCAGGGTCCTTACACGCCGCCGCAGCAGCAGCCGATGCCGCAGCCGGTGCCGCAGCAGGGCCCTCCGTCGGTACCGCAGCCGGGTCCGGGCCAGTACCCGCAGTTCACCATGCAGCCGCCGCCCCCTCAGTTCACGATGCAGCCGCCGCCTCCGCAGTTCACGCCGCCGCAGATGCCCGGCGTGCCGTTCCCGGGCGACGCGCCACCGCCGAAGAAGAACCCCGCTGTCCGGGTCGTCGCGATCGTGCTCGGGGTCATCCTGCTCGTCGGCGGCGTCGGCGGCATCTACCTGCTGACCAAGGGCGGCAAGAGCACCCCCAAGGCGCAGACGGCCTCGACCGCGGCCACCTCGGCCACGTCGACCCCGACGACGACTCCCGCGTCGTCGGGCACCGCGTCGTTCCCGGACAACAGCTACACCGGTTCGGCGGCCCCGCCGGCCTCGGCCTCCTCGTCGGCCGTCGGCGCGGGCCTGGACAACGCGACCACCGACAAGACCCCGTTCACCGCGGACGCCCTGGTGGCCAAGTCGTTCACGGACGACAAGAAGGTGACCTACGCGCTCAAGTTCGCCCAGTCGCAGCCGTGCGCCAAGATCGGCGACGCGGTGGTGCAGAACATCGTGCGCTCCGCGGCCTGCACGGATTTCATGGCCGCGTCCTGGATCGACCCGGCCAACAACCGGATCGTCGTCAGCGCGATGGTGATCCCGTACCCGGACGCCGCCACGGCCACGGCGATCTACAAGAAGCTGAGCGCCACGCACACCGGCGACTACGCGCAGTGGTGCCCGCCGGCCGGCCAGCCCGGCGCCGACACGTGCACCAAGCTCGCCAAGGGCGGCACCTTCACCCGCGAGGGCAAGTTCGGCAGTTTCCACCGCTACGTGCTGATCACCACGGCGGTCTACGCCGACCTGCGTAACGACAGCGCCCAGAAGGACTGGCTGACTTCGGCCGCGCACGGCGCTTTCCAGAACACCCTGCCGGGGCAGTGATCCCGCGCGACCAACCCGGCGTGGTCACCGAAAGCAGACAGCACTGAAGGGCCTCTCGCCGACTGCGGGAGGCCCCGGGGCTTTCAGGCGCGGCGCGCTGCGGACCGCTCAGCTGGCGTTGGCCTGCTTGTGAGTCTCGTCGGCGACGGAAGACGTGCTGCCGACGTTCTCGACCGCGGGCGTCACGCGCGCCGCGTCACTGGCCTGCTTGGCGACCTCCTCGGTCTCCTTCTGGCTCTGCCGCATCTCGGACTTGAAGATCCGCAGCGACTGACCCACCGAGCGGGCCATGTCCGGCATCTTCTTCGCCCCGAACAGCAGGAACAGAATTACGAGCAGCACAATCACGTGCCACGGCTGGAGTTCACCGAACATGGTGGATTCTCTTCTCCCGGTTAGCGAACGAGTCTGAGGAGAAGTCGGCCGGTCCGCTTCGCCTACCACGCTCAGAGTAACCCGGCACCCCTACCCCCTGGCTAGCTCCGCCTCGGCCGTAATGATCCGGTCACGGTACCGTCGCGCAGCCGTTCGCAGAGCTTCTTCCGGATCCCACCCCTCCGAAGCCGCCGCGATCGCCGTCACAAGGAGTCGCTCGCCCAGCTCATCGACGGTGTCCGGGAGCTCTTGCGGTTGTCCGACCGGGACGTCGAGCCCGGTTTTGCGGACCCGGCCGGCCAACTTGGCGACCAGCGCCAGCGCCGGCTGGGACATCGGAACACCCTCGGTCACCGAGTCGCGCTGCTTCTCCTCGGCCTTGTTCCGCTCCCAGTTCGCCGCGACCTCCTCGGCGTCGGAAACTTCCACGTCGCCGAACACGTGCGGGTGCCGCCGGATCAGCTTGGCCACGATGCCGTCGGCGACGTCGTCGACGGAGAACGGATCGGATTCATGCTCTTCGGCGATCCGCGAGTGGAACATCACCTGCAGCAGGACGTCGCCGAGCTCTTCGCGCAGCGCGTCGCGGCCGGGGCCGGGGGTCAGGGGGTCGCCGTCCTCGATCGTCTCGACGGTCTCGTAGGCCTCCTCCAGGAGGTACTTCACCAGCGAGGCGTGGGTCTGTTCGGCGTCCCAGGGGCAGCCGCCCGGGGAGCGCAGCCGGTTCATGACGTCCACGAGGTCGAGCAGATGCGCGCCGGGCAGGTCGTAGGAGCCGGGCAGGACCTCCAGGTCGGGCACCGAAGAGGCCGGCGCCTGCACCAGACGGTTCCCCAGCGCCACCGCCATCTCCTCGTCGAATTCCTCGTCCTCGGCGAGCCAGACGACCGTGCGGGCAGGCGTAGCGGCCTCCAGGAGGCGTTCGGCCGCCATCGCCGGGCTGTGGTCCGGGAGCGCCACCACGGCGCCGGTGGCCTGTTCCACGTAGGGGATGTGCGGATGGTCGGCGTCGCCGGCGAAGACCACGTCCGCCTCGCGCAACACCTCCCAGGCCGGCCAGGACAGCAGGCCGAGCGCGACGCGCGGGGAGGTGGCGAGGAAGACGATGCGGCCGGCCGGCGGCGGGGCTTCGGTCATGGAGTAGATCGTAGGCGGGGCCGCGGGTCGAAGCCGCTGAGATCGGCTTCGAGGAGGGCGAAGGCGCGCTGCGCGGCGGCGCCGAGGGTTTCGACCATCTCCAGGCCCTGCAAGCCGTCCAACAACAGCTTCCGGGCCGTGAAGTACAGGATCCGGTAGACGCCGGAGATCTGCGCGGCCACCACGCGCGCCGTCAGCTCGTCGCCCGGCTCGACCAGCGCCACGAGTTCGTCGGCCAGCACCTGCTCGGCCTCGACCTGGATCTGCCGTTCCCGGGCGGTGAGCGCCGGGCTGTCCATGACCATGCGGGCGAAGCGCACCCCGAGGTGCCCGAGCGTCGGGTCGTGCGCGGCCAGCCGCTGGGCGTAGCCGCGCCGGGCCGCGGCCAGGACGGATTCGCCCTCGGGACGCGCGACCAGCGTGGCGGGGAGTTCGCGGATGAGGTGCTCCGCGCGATCGAAGACGAGGTCTTCCTTGAGCGGGAAGTGGTTGGTGACGGTCATCTTCGCCACGCCCGCGGCGTGGGCGACCTCGGCGATGGTCACGTTCTCGAAGCCGCGTTCGGCGAACATCGCCGTCGCGACGTTGGCGATCTCCTCGCGAGTCTGCTGCTTCTTGCGCTCGCGCAGTCCCTGCTTCTCCATGGCTCCATCTTAGGCTTGACCTAATGAATAGGTCCAGCCTAAAGTTGGGTCAGACCTAAGCAGTTCGTTCGGGGAGAGGAACCGCGATGACCACCGCGACAGCAACCACAGCGACCGCCGTATCCGCCGCCATATCCACGGAGAGCACCCCCGCCATGACCAGCGCCGAGCAGACCCATCCGCTCAAGCAGGCGCTGGCGCCGCTGGCCGTCGACATCGCGGTCCCGCTCGGCGGCTACTACGTCCTGCACTCCGCGCTCGGCCTCGGCACCGCCGCCGCCCTGGGCGTGGCCAGCGTGGTGCCGGCGGCGCGCTCGATCTTCGCCGCGGTGGTCAAGCGCGAGGCGAACGCGCTGGCGCTGCTGATGCTGACGGTGAACATCGTCGCCATCGCGCTGACCTTCGTCTCGGGGAACGCCCGCCTGATGCTCGCCAAGGACTCTGCGGTGAGCAGCACGATCGCGCTCGGGATCCTGTGGTCGGTGCGCGGCGGTAAGCCGATGATGACCGCCGGGCTGAAGCCGTTCGTCACCAAGGGGGACGCGGCGCGGACCGCAGCGTGGGACGCGCTCAGGGCGGAGAGTGCCAAGTTCCGCGCCAAGGAGAACCTGTTCAGCGTCATCTGGGGCGGGTGGCTGCTGGCCGAGTGCGTGGCCCGGCTGGTCGGGGCGTTCGTGCTGCCGGTGTCCACGATGGCCTGGCTGGGCACCGTGGTGCTGATCGTCGCGATCGCCGGGGCCTGCGTCACTGGCGGGGCCGCGGTCGAGCCGCTGGAGAAGCTGATCGCGGCGCACGTCGAGGCACACGCCGAGACCGTCTCCGCCGAAGAGCGCTGATACGTTATATCGCGTCTGGGGCACCCGCACGGACGCGGCACAAAGGAGGGGGAGAGCGCTATGCGCGGCAAGGGCATCAACTACGACACCGGATTCTTCCCGGGCGGCAAGGACTCGCGACCGGACTTCGACCCGGAGACGGCCCGGCGGGAGCTGCGCGTCATCGCCGACGACCTGCACTGCACCGCGGTCCGGATCTCCGGGGCGCTGCCGGACCGGCTGGAGGCGGCGGCGCAGGCCGCGGCGGACGCCGGGCTGGAGGTGTGGTTCGCGCCGTTCCCCTGCGAGGCGTCGCGGGAGGACCTGCTGGAACTGCTGGCCGACTGCGCGCGGCGTGCCGAGCAGATTCGCGCGGCCGGCACCGAGGTGGTGTTCGTGGCGGGCTGTGAGACCTCGCTGTTCTGCCCCGGCTACTTCGACGGCGACGACTCCTACGCCCGCATCGCGACGCTCGGCGGGGGCGGGATGGAGCTGTGGAGCCGGCTCGGGGAGATCATGGGCGAATTCAACGGCTATCTGGCCGAGGCCGCCGCGACGGTGCGCTCACACTTCGGGGGGAAGGTGACGTACGCCGCCGGGCCGTGGGAGTTCATCGACTGGCAGCCGTTCGACTTCGTGTCGGTGGACGCCTACCGCTCGGCGGAGAACCGGGACAAGTTCGCCGAGGAGATCCGGGAGCACTTCAAGCACGGCAAGCCGGTGGTGGCCACCGAGTTCGGCTGCACGCCGTACGTCGGGTCCGGGGACCGGGGCGGGATGGCCTGGGCGATCCTCGACAGCTCGGTCGAGCCGCCGGTCGTGAACGGCGACTACCTCCGCAGCGAGGACGAGCAGACTGCGTACTTCACAGAGCTTTACGACGTCTTCGAGAAGGCCGGGGTCGACTCGGCGTTCTGGTTCACGTTCGCGACGTTCCAGGCCCTGCACCACGCCACGGATCCGCGCCGGGACCTGGACCTGGCGGCGTACGGCGCGGTGAAGATGACCGGGCCGGACTCCCCGGAGCTGAACTGGGAGCCCAAGAAGGTGTTCCACACCATCGCCGAGCGGTACGCGGCGTCCTGAGGCGTCGCGGGCCGGTGCGAACCGGCCCGCGGTTTTTCTCCTGCTGCGTTGTTCCGCTGCGTTCTAACGCCGCGTTCTACTGCTGCGGCTGTTGCTGCTGCTGGGCGGCGGCAGCGGCCGCGATCTGGGCCGCGGTCGGCCGGATCCACGAGGCCTGCGCCGCGACGATCTGCCGGGTGGCCGGGTCGAAGCTGCCGTAGCGCGGCGAGATCTTGACGTTGATCTCGGTGGCGGCCTTGGAGAGCATCGGCAGGATCGCGGCCTGCAGGGCGGGCAGGCTGTTCTGGTCGTTCGGGTTCACGTGCAGCTTGCCGGCCTGGTCGTCGATCACCGCGGTGACCAGGGACTGGACGTGGGTGTAGATCGGCACGGTGCTGGGCGCCAGGCCCGAGGAGCTCTGCGACTCGGCGTCGGCCAGCGCCACCGCCTCGTCGTCGCTGCCGGTGAACTGCGCGCCGCCGAGCGAGGCCCGGGCCTGCTCGACCAGGCTGGCGTGCTCCTTGGCGTCGTCGGCCGCGGTGACGGTGACGCCGTGGTCGTCGGCGACGCGCTGCCACACCGCCTGCTGCACCAGCAGGCTGATCTGGGCCTTGGCCAGCGAGGCGCGCTGCGCGTCGGTGATGTCGCCCTGCTGCAGGTTGTTGTGCTGGACCAGGGAGACGATCGAGGCGACCTGGTCCTGCACGGTGGCGTCGGTGGTCCGCTGGCCCTGCACCACCGCCGCGGCCCCGGCCTGCATCGGACCACCGCACGCGGAGGTGGCGAGGGCGACGGCCCCGCCGAGGACCATGACGGCGGCGAGTCGGACGGAGCGGGCGTGGATCATGGCGCTGAACCTTCCTGGTGGCACACACAGAGCTTCATCAGCGAATGCGGATCAACTCAGATCGACACCGCATCGTAGCGTTCCGCCACGGCCTTTGTGGAGTGGATCACACCAAGATCCCTTACCGCACCCCGCACCCGCCGCACCACCCACGGCTGCCCGACCGCCATCCCCGCGCAGACCACAGCACTCGCCCCCCACAGCAACGCGGGCCCGGAGACACCGATCAACCAGGTCACCACGAGCGGCGCGAGCAACGTGGCCACACCCCAACTGCTCCCGTAGATCGCAAGGTACCGCGCGGAGGCCTCAGCCGGAGCCAGCTCACTGACAAGGGCGAACGAGCGCCCCATGACGAGCACATTGCCGAGGCTGTAGAGCGCCGTCGGCACGAGGAGGGTGGGCAAGGTGTGTGCCAGGGCGTAGCCGCCGAAGCCCGCGGCCATCAGGACGTAGCCGAGGACGAAGGTGGCGGCATGCGGCAGGCCCGCCAGCCGCCGGCGCCGCAGAACAGGACGCGCGAGGACGAGGGTGGCGGTGGAGGCGGCCATGATCAGCCCGGCGGCCGCGGGGTTCAGGCCGAGCGCGGCGAGCGAGAGCGGGAGGCCGGTGAGCATCAGCATGGAGACGAGGGCGAAGACGGTGCCAGCAGCGGTCACGAGGAGGAGAGCTCGGTCGCGCCAGGGGGAGATGGATGGTGGGGCGACCGGCAGGGCGGCGATTGCGGATGGCTGGTCGGCCGGCAGCACGCCTTCTGCGGCAGCGACCACGGGCACAGGCACACTGTCGGCGGCAGTTGCGGCGAGACCTGGCGCAGGCGACTGGCCAGGCGGCGCGCTGCCTGCGGCAGTTGCGGCAAGATCTGGCGCGAGCAACCGGGCGGGCGGCACGCTGTCGGCGGCAGTTGCGACGAGACCTGGTGCGAACGACCGGGCAGGCGGCACGGTGACGGCGAGACCTGGCGCGGATGGCTGGTCGGGCAGCAGGCTGCGAGCGGCGGTTGCGGCGAGACCTGGCGCAGGCGACTGGGCAGGCGGCAGGCTGCTAGCGGCAGTTGCGGCGAGACCTGACTCGCATGGCTGGTCGGGCAGCAGATTGTCGGCTGCGGCGGCGAGTTCTGGCTCCGACTGCTGGTCTGTCGATCGCAGATGATCCGGCGCCAAGGCCAGCCACACGATCACCGCGCAGACCAGTCCGGTCCCGGCGTCGACCACGAACAGCCAGCGCAGGCTCCACCGCCCGACCACGTCGGCGATCAGTCCGGCGGCCAGGCTCCCTGCGGCCAGGGCCGTGGCGAAGAGCTCGAAGGCCGAGGCGCGGCCGGCCGGGGGCACCGCGTCGGCGATGGCGGCCTGGCTGGGCGGTTCGAAGAGCTCGAAGGCCAGGCCGAGCAGCACCGCGCACACCGTGGCGGCGACCAGGCCCGGCGCCGTCGCGAGTCCCAGTTGTGCCACCGCGCAGCCGACCAGGCCGGCCACGATGGTCCGCCGGCGGCCCCACCGGTCGGCCAGGCGTCCGCCGGCGAGGCGGCTCGGGATCGTCGCCAGTCCGAACGCCGCCGACACGATGCCCGCGGCTGTCAGGCTCGCGCCGAAGCTCCGCGTCAGCAGCACTGTCAGGAACGCCAGCGAGAAACCGCCCAGCTGGTTCACCGCGCGCGCCACGAGCAGTGCCCTGATCTGCTTCGGCAGCGCCGATGTCGCACTCATCCGAGCCCCCTGTCGCCGCCCCTGGTTTGCGAAGGACTAGCAGTTGCGAGTAGTTCGCAAATAGCCAACCAGGCCCCACTGACAGTCGGCTCCTACATCTGCTGCTACATCTTCAGCACAGCGTCGATCAGGTCCCGAGCCCACCCCAGCAGCTCCTGATCGCGCAGCGGCTGCCCGCCGACCCGCGCCGTCATCGGCTTGGGCACCAGCATGGTGTCCGTGGCCGCCTTCACCAGCGTCTTCGGGTACAGCCGCATCAGCCGCAGCTCCTGCGACTCGCGCAGCTTCACCGGGCCGAACTTCACGAAGTTGCCCTGGATCGCGACCTCCGCGAGCCCGGCCGCGCGGGCGTCGATGCGGAACGCCGCCACCGCGAGAAGGTTTTCCACAGGCTGTGGAAAACGTCCGTAGCGGTCGACGAGCTCCTGGCGGACCTCGGCCAGGTCCTCGTGGCCGGCGGCGCCGGCGATGCGCTTGTACGCCTCCAGGCGGAGGCGTTCGCCGGGGATGTAGTCGTGCGGGAGGTGGGCGTCGACCGGGAGGTCCACGCGGATCTCCACCTGCTCCTCGATTTCGCGGCCCTCGGCCTGGGCCCGGTACTGCTCGACCGCCTCGCCGACCATGTGGATGTAGAGGTCGAAGCCGACGCCCTCGATGTGGCCGGACTGCTCGCCGCCGAGCAGGTTGCCGGCGCCGCGGATCTCCAGGTCCTTCATCGCCACGTACATGCCGGCGCCGAGGTCGGTGTGCTGGGCGATGGTCGCCAGGCGCTCGTGCGCGGTCTCGGTCAGCGGCTTCTCCGGCGGGTACGTGAAGTACGAGTACGCGCGCTCGCGGCCGCGCCCCACCCGGCCGCGCAGCTGGTGCAGCTGGGACAGGCCGAAGTTGTCGGCGCGCTCCACGATCAGCGTGTTGGCGTTGGTGACGTCGATGCCGGACTCCACGATCGTGGTGCAGACCAGGACGTCGTACTCCTTGTTCCAGAAGTCGACGATCAGCTTCTCCAGCACGTGCTCGTTCATCTGGCCGTGCGCGGTCGCGATGCGTGCCTCGGGCACCATCGCGCGCAGCCGCGAGGCCGCGCGGTCGATGGACTCCACGCGGTTGTGGATGTAGAACGCCTGCCCCTCGCGCAGCAGCTCGCGGCGGATCGCGGCGCCGATCTGCTTCTCCTCGTACGGCCCGACGAAGGTCAGCACCGGGTGCCGCTCCTCCGGCGGGGTCTGGATCGTCGACATCTCGCGGATGCCGGTGACCGCCATCTCCAGGGTGCGCGGGATCGGGGTGGCGGACATGGTGAGCACGTCCACGTTGGCCCGCGCCTGCTTCAGCTGCTCCTTGTGCTCGACGCCGAAGCGCTGCTCCTCGTCCACGATCACCAGGCCCAGACGCTTGAACCGCACCGAGTTCGCCAGCAGCCGGTGGGTGCCGATGACCACGTCGACCGAGCCGTCGGCGACGCCGCGCAGCACCTCCTCGGCCTCCTTGTCGGTCTGGAACCGGGACAGGGCCTTGAGCGTCACCGGGAACTGCGAGTACCGCTCGGCGAAGGTCGAGAAGTGCTGCTGCACCAGCAGCGTGGTCGGCACCAGCACCGCCACCTGCTTGCCGTCCTGCACCGCCTTGAACGCCGCGCGCACCGCGATCTCGGTCTTGCCGTAGCCGACGTCGCCGCAGATCAGCCGGTCCATCGGGACCGGCTTCTCCATGTCCGCCTTCACCTCGTCGATGCATGCCAGCTGGTCCGGCGTCTCGACGTAGGGGAACGCGTCCTCCAGCTCCCGCTGCCAGGGTGTGTCCGCGGCGAACGCGTGCCCCGGCGCGGCCATCCGCGCGCTGTACAGCTTCACCAGGTCGCCGGCGATCTCCCGGACCGCCTTGCGGGCCCGGGACTTCGCCTTCTGCCAGTCCGCGCCGCCCAGCCGGTGCAGCGAGGGCGCCTCGCCGCCGACGTACTTGGTCACCTGGTCCAGCTGGTCGGTGGGGACGAAGAGCCGGTCGCCGGGCTGGCCGCGCTTGGCCGCGGCGTACTCGATCACCAGGTACTCGCGGGTGGCGCCGGCGACGGTGCGCTGCGCCATCTCCACGTAGCGGCCCACGCCGTGCTGCTCGTGCACGACCGGGTCGCCGGCCTTGAGCTGCAGTGGGTCGATGACGTTACGGCGCCGCGAGGGCATGCGGGACATGTCCTTGGTCGTCACCCGCTGGCCGGACACGTCCTGCTCGGTGATCACCCAGAGCTGCTGCTCCGGGGCGATGAAGCCGTGCTCGATGGTGCCCGTGGCGACCGTCGCCAGCGCCGGATCCGGGACGGTCTCCAGCTCCGGGACGTAGCGGGCGCCGATGTCAGCGCCCTTCAACACCTCGACCAGGCGCTCGGCCGAGCCGTGGCCCTGGGTCACCAGCACCACCCGCCAGCCCTCTGAGATCCGGGCCCTGACGTCGGCAAGCGCACGGCCGGTGTCGCCGCCGTACTGCTCGGCGTCGTGGATCTGGCTGACCTCGGTGGCGTCGTCCTCCGGCAGCAGCTCCAGGTCCGGGGCGAAGGGCGTCAGCGACCACCAGGGCAGGCCCAGGGTGATGGCGTGCTCGCGGACCGACGCGAGGTCCTTCAGCGAGGCCGCGCCGAGGTCGATGGGAGTCTTGCCGCCCCCGGCCGTGGCGGCCCAGGACGCGTCCAGGAACTCCGCGGAGGTGGCGGCCAGGTCGGAGGCGCGGGTGCGCACGCGCTCGGGGTCGCACAGCACGATCGGCGAGCCGGCCGGCAGCAGGTCGATCAACAACTCCATCTCGTCGACCAGCACCGGCGCCAGCGCCTCCATGCCCTCCACGCCGATGCCCTCGGAGACCTTGCCGAGGATGTCGGCCAGGTCCGGGTGCTCTTCCACCAGCGCCGCGGCCCGCTTGCGCACCTCGTCGGTGAGCAGCAGCTCGCGGCACGGCGGAGCCCACAGCCCGTGCTCGGCCACCTCCAGCGAGCGCTGGTCGGCGACCTTGAAGTAGCGGATCTCCTCGATCTGGTCGCCCCAGAACTCCAGCCGCAGCGGGTGCTCCTCGGTGGGCGGGAAGACGTCCACGATGCCGCCGCGGACCGCGAACTCGCCGCGCTTGTCGACCAGGTCCGTCCGGGTGTACGCGGCGGCGGCGAGCCGGTTCACCAGCTCGTCCAGGTCGACCTCCTCGCCGCTGCGCGCGGCCACCGGGACCAGGTCGGCCAGGCCCTTGACCTGCGGCTGGAGCACCGAGCGGATCGGCGCCACGACCACCTGCAGCCGGCCGGCACCCTCGGTGGCGGCGTCCGGGTGGACCAGGCGGCGCAGCACGGCCAGCCGGCGGCCGACGGTGTCGCTGCGCGGGGACAGCCGCTCGTGCGGCAGCGTCTCCCAGGACGGGAAGTCCACGACCGTGTCCGGGTCGAGCAGCCCGCGCAGCGCCGCGACCAGGTCCTCGGCCTCGCGGCCGGTGGCGGTGACGGCCAGCACCGGCCGGCCGGACGAGCTCTGCGCGCGGGCCAGCGCGGCCAGCGCGAACGGCCGGACCGAGCGCGGCGCGGCCAGGTCGAAGGAGGTTCGGCCGGCGGTCGCCGACGCTTCCAGCAGCGCGGCGATCCCCCGGTCGTCGGTTACGGCGTCAAGAAGTCCGGACAGGCTCACAGGGGCCACCCTTCGCGCACGACGAACAGCCCGAAGCCATGCGTCGGCGTCGGGATATCCCTAGAGTACGCCGGTCCTCCGACAGACTTATTGCGGACCAAACGGGACGAAGTTCACCCCGGTGGGGCGAGGTGGGCAGGCGACATACCCGCCACCGGTGTGGAGCCGGTACCTTTCTACCGGACACCACAGAAGTGAGAAGGCCGGAGCGAGACCTCAGATGGCACAGGCATCCGCACAGCGGCACGGCATACCGAACGGCCAGTTCGCCGGACGGATCATCGAGTTCAGCGACCCCGAACTCGACCGGAAGTTCCCGCACGGCATCTACCTGACCATGCACGGCTACCCGGAGTTCGCCGTCTACGCCCGCCACACGGTGCAGATCGCGGACCCGCCCTCCGGCCTGTCCGTAGACGAGATCCGGGTCACCGACGTCATCGCCGCCAACCTGCTGGCCGCGGCCTCCGGCGACCCGCTGTGGGAGGCGCGGCAGAACACCGCCACGCCGCAGGGCTGGACCTGGGCGCACGCCGCCGAGTCCCGGATGCTGCACTGCGTGCCCATCGAGCTGCACGGCGCCTTCCGGCACCACGGCGGCATGGCCACGCTCAAGGCCGACCGCAACCGCTCCGGGCTGTTCACCGAGGGCATGCTGGAGCCGGTCGCCTTCGAGCGCAGCGGCTCGGTCCCCGAGGACGCGATGGCGCAGCTGGAGCAGCACCTGGGCTTCGCGCTGCCGCCGTCCTACCGGCGTTTCCTGGCCGGCACCGACGGCGGCCGGCCGATCAGCCCGGCGGTGAACCTGGCCGGCGGCTTCATCGCCGACCAGTGGCTGTTCGGGCTGCGCCGCGAGGACCCGCACCAGGACCTGGTGTACGCCAACCAGGCGCTGTACGACCGGTTCACCGAGGAGTTCCTGGGGATCGGCTACGTCCAGGGCGGCATGCTGGCCCTGAAGATCCGCGGCGCGGAGCAGGGCTCGGTCTGGCTGTTCGACGACGACGACCCGCGCGACTCCGAGAGCCGCGACGCCGCCAGCGTGTGCGCCGAGCTGCTGAAGAAGATCGGCAACGACTTCGACGACTTCGCGCGGCACCTGGTCGCGCTGCCGCAGCAGATCGTGGACATCGCGCGCTCCGCGGTGGACTCCGGGCACGCCAACGCGGTCACCGACATCGAGCACCTCGGGGCCGCGCTGCCGGAGAGGCTGAAGGCGCCGCGGCGCTGACACCGGCCGGGCCGCGCCGGCCGGGCGCCGGCGATCCGTGGCACACGTCACACCGGAGCACGTCACAGGATTCAGCGCTTCCCCGTCCTATGGGTGTAACCAGCCCGAAGAACGAGGGAGCACACCATGGAAGCCCGCGTGAACGCCTTCGCCACCCCGACCGGCGGCAAGCTCACCAAGTACCTGATCGCGGCCGGCCGCGTGCTCCGCGAGTCGAGCGTGCCGCCTGCGACCCTGCACCTCGTCGAGATCCGCGCCAGCCAGATCAACGGCTGCGGCTTCTGCCTGGACATGCACACCAAGGACGCCACGGCCGCCGGCGAGACACCGGCCCGGCTGAACCTGGTCGCCGCCTGGCGCGAGGCGGGCTGCTTCACCGAGGCCGAGCGCGCCGCGCTGGAGCTGGCCGAGGCCGGCACCCGGCTGGCCGACGGCTCCGGGGTGGCCGACGAGGTCTGGGCGAACGCCGCCAAGCACTACGACGAGGACCAACTGGTCACCCTGGTGGCCCAGATCGGGCTGATCAACGCGTTCAACCGGATGAACGTCATCACCCGGCAGCCGGCCGGCGACTACACGCCCGGCCAGTTCGACGCGATCCAGTAGCGCGACGCGGCAGGTCATCGCCCAAAAAGACCGCTGCCGCACAGCCTCGTCCGACAACCTCCTCCACCAGTTGTCAGCCCTCTTGCACCGGTGCCCCAGACGGGCGCCGGTGCGCTTGCTTTTTGTTCTGTACGCCCGCACGCCACCCGAATGCTGTCTTGCGCGTGACCTGCCGATCTTCTGCCGCGTTGAGGGGCCAGTTCCACTACACACCCAACGCAACGAAAGGAGTCGGCGATGCGCAAGTACCTGTCCTTCGCCGCCGTGGCCTTGTCCTCCGGTGGCGCGTTCATCGCTGCCGCCGGCGCGGCCCACGCGACCACCGCCAACGACAACTGGCGCGCCGCCCCGTGGCTGGCCTCCAGCCCGGTGGCAGTGCACGGCATGCCGTTCGACCACCAGGACACCATGTCCGGGCTGTGCGGGATGCAGCGCGACAAGACCGTCGCCGGCACCGTCAGCAGCGACCTGGTCCAGAAGCTGTGCGCCGGGACCGGCGACATGGACCAGACGCCGCCGGTGCCCGGCCCGCCGCCGATGGGCAACCCGCCCCCGTGCACCGTGGTCTGCCCGCCCTCGACGTGGACCCCGCCCACCCCGCCCACGCCCCCCACCCCGCCGGTTCCCCCGCCGCCGCCGGTGACCCAGCCGTGCCCGCCCCCGCCGCCGCCGTGCCCGCCGGTGCCCCCGCCGCCGCCGGTGCCGTGCCCGCCGGTTCCGTGCCCCCCGCCGGTCACGCCTCCGCCCCCGCCGCCGGTTCCGTGCCCGCCCCCGGTCCCGAACCCCTGCCCTCCGGGTGAGGAGCACGGCTGGGCGGCCGACCAGGCCGCGGCCGGCCAGACGGCTCCGGCCGCCGGCAACACCACCGCGGGCCTGCCGATCATCGGCAGCGCGCTCGGCGGCCTGCTCTAGCCGGACCGTGCGGGCCCGGCACGAACCGCCGGGCCCGCGCTTCGAAGTCAAGGGAGTACCACGTTGCGTTCCCGGGCAATCCTCACGGCGGCGGCCACGGCCGCGGCCACGCTCGGTGGCGTCCTGGCCTCGGCCGGCACCGCTGCGGCGACGACCGCACCACTGACGACTCCGACACCTCCGACAGCTCCGAAGGCCGCCCCGACACCGGGCGTCCTGGCTGTCGAGAACGCGCTGGAGTTCGCCAACAACTGGTGCGTCGCTCCCATGCACTGGTCCGGACCGCTGGTCTCCGACCCCTTCCCGAATCCAGGCGACGCCTGCCGGCACCCCGGCACCACAGGCGGCGTCCACGTTCTCAGCGATCTGTGTATCGCGCCGATCTCGATTGACGACCCGCTGGGTTCCGGGACGACGCCTGCCAGACCGTGCCAGAACGCGGGCGCGGCGGGACCCGGTTTCGAGATCCTGCGCAACGTGTCCGTCGCGGGCGTTCAGGCCACGTTCTGAACGCCGCAATTCCTTCCACCTTCCACTCCGTCCGGGCCAATGCATTTTGTCAGGCGAATCGTTAGTCACACCGAATCCGCCGGTCAGCGGTCCCGTCCTAGGCCCTCCAACGGGTCGACAAAGACGGAATATCGTCGGCCGACCACCCTTCGACGGCATTGATCTGCACCACCAGTGAGATGCCAAAGGTTCGTCTGACCTGCTTGGATGCCTTGCTCAGTCATCGTGGAAAGTACGAAGAATGACGTCCAATCAATCACTCGTCAGTGTCTTGGGCCGCGCGCCTCCCGACTTGATATACGATTCTTCGCGAATGGCAGTATGGTTCAAAGCAACAAGGTGGCGGGCTTTGGATTCCTCGCCCGTCAGGTCACCATCGATCCACATCGACAAGGAAGAACGATCAACATGGCATTTCTGAAGCACGCCACCGTTATCGCCGCGCTGGCCAGCGCGGGTGTCGTGGGCATGGCCGGCATCGCCTCCGCGGCGGCCGACGACGCCTGGAACGGCGGCAGCGAGCACCACAAGGCCGGCGACAACAACGTCGGCCAGGGCGGTCTGATCCCGGTCAACGCGCTGAACAACGTCAACGTCGCCCCGAACCTGGGCTGCCTGGCGGACCACACCGTGCCGGACCTGACCGCGCAGGGCCTGGTCGGCGTCGTGCCGGTCGGCGTGAGCCTGAACCACCTGCTGGAGCACGCGAACCTGAACGTGCTGAGCAACGGCAACATCACCACCGACACCTACGACAACTCCTGCACCTCGAACCAGGGTTCGTCGCAGGCCGGCAACAACAGCCACGGCTCGGTCGGCGCGGGCGACAGCAGCAGCTCGCACGCCACCGGCAACGGCGCCGGCTCGCAGAACAACGGCGCGGGTGCCGGCGCGGGCGGCCTGATCGGCTCCTCGGGCATCCTGGGCAAGGGCGGCCTGGACCTCTAAGTCCACGCTCCTGCTTTGATGAAGCGTGCCGGAGTCCGCTCCGGCACGCCCCGGCGGGCAGCGACGGGGACTGATCTCCCCTCGTCGCTCGATCGGACGAAAGTCCGATATCGCTCGCCGGAGTGATTCTCACCGTATGAAAGGCCCCGCGGGACGCGTACCGCGGGGCCTTTTCCATGCTCTGGCATCGTCTCCGCCGGCCGGAGGTCCGGCGAGCGCGGTGCTCAGTTCACTGATTCAGTTGTCACGCACGGCCGTTCCCTGGTGACTCCGCACTCGTACGGCGTGCCGGGCGTCCCGACCCGGCTCACCGCGGAGACTCTCACGAGGCACTGCCAGCCGTGCGGACGGCGCCGTCAACCGCCGTCAGCCGTTGGCGGCCTTCGGGGCGTTCTTCAGCGCGGCCCGCACCGTCTTGGCGTCCGTCACGGCCTTCTTGATGTCGTCCCGAGCGTCCTTGGCGGCGCCGCTGACGTCCTTCACCGACGCCGTCAGGGCCTTGCCGTCCGGGCCGGGCGTGAGCGCCAGCAGCGCGGCGGCCTTGCCGTCGATCCGGGCGTCCGCCGCCTGGATCACCGTGGTCATGTCGGCCAGCAGGTCCTTGTTCGCCGCGGTGTCCGCGGCCGGGTCCTTGGCCAGCCGGTCGGCCAGCGCGTCGTGCACCTTCACCAGGCGGGCCAGCGCGGTGGTCTCGACGTCCAGCACGTGCGTGAGGTGGACCTTCGGCGCGACCAGGACGTAGACACGGTAGTCGTCGACCATCGCCTTGCCGTCCGCGCGGACCGCGGCCACCGTCGTCTCGCCGGCCACCTTCGTCTTCAGCGCCGTCAGGCCGCTGACATCGGAGGAGAGGACCTGGGAGAGCGTGGTCCGCGTGGCGTCCGGCACGTCCTTGTAGGCGGCCAGCGCCGTCTGGAGCTTGCCCAGCGTGGTCAGGCGGTCGGTGATGCCGTCGGTGACCGTGGTCTTCGCCTTGGTCAGCGCGGCGGGGGTGTCGGCGGCGCCGGACGAGGTGGTGGTGGCGGCGTTGGCGGGCAGCGCGACGGCGCCGACGGCGATGAGAGCGCCGACGGCTGCGGCACTCAGGCGGGTACGGAAAGACATGGGGATCTCCTAGTTGTCACCGGCGGTCTGAGTCGGCTCGGCCGAGCTCAGCGCACCGTTGATGTCCGACAGCTGTTGGTCGATCGACGACAGATCGCCGTCCGGGTCGCCTGCCACCCCTTGCGAGTCAGTGCGGCCGACACTGCTCTCGCTGGATGCTCCCGACGCGCCCGGAGCGGTGGTGGTGGCTGTCACGCCCGCGCCGGCCGGGGCGGTGCCGCCCGTGCCGGCCGAGCCTTTGCCCGAGCACGCGGCCAGGGCGCCCACACAGGCCAGGACGGCCAGGGCCGAAGCGATTCTCGACTTCATGCCTCGATGGTCGCCGGGGCGCGGTAAGCCCTCGATCAATAAGGGATAAGTAAACGCCCCGGGAGATATCTCCCGGGGCGTTCAGTGTGGTCTTCTATGCCGTTCAGCCCGTGATGATCGCCGGGTCGCTGGCGCTGGGCCGGCCGTTCTCCACGTGGCCGGCGAAGCGCCGCACGTACGCCGCGTCGTGGTCGGAGGTGACCGTGGCGTCGTACCAGCCGTCGGACTCGCCGGCGTTCACGACGTGCGTGACGTGCTTGCCCGCGCGGATCCGGTGCGTGGCCCGCTCGTCGCAGCCGTAGGAGTCGGTGACGGTCACCGTGACGTCGGACCGGCCGTTGTTGGTCAGCGTGAGCTTCAGGTTCCGGCTGGTGCCGACGTGCTCCGCGACGACCTCCAGCCCGGCCTTGGCGGCGTCGCCCTTGAACTCGCGCAGGAAGCCGTTGGCGCCACGCACGTCGTAGTCGTACGCGCCGGCCAGCTTCCAGGAGCCGTCGATCCCCTGCCGGGCGCCGACCGTGTAGCTCCACGGGCCGGTCTTGTCCGTGGTCGAGGTGACCACGAACGCCGCACCGGCCGAGCTGTGGCTGGCGAAGGCGATCCGCAGCGCCCCGCCCGTGATCCGGCCGTCCGCCGCCAGGTCGTACGGCAACGGGCGGGCGGGGCGCCGGCCGGCCTCCTGCTTGGGCAGCGCCGTGCTCGCCGGCAGGGTCACGGGGTAGCTGTTGTGCCGGGCGTGGTCCGGCGGCACGTAGAAGGCGGTGCTCGGCAGCTCCGGGACCTCGGTCTCGCGCAGCCCGAAGTCGAAGGCGCTGGTCAGGTCGCCGCAGACGGCGCGGCGCCAGGGCGAGATGTTGGGCTCGTGCACGCCGAACCGCTTCTCCAGGAAGCGGATCACCGAGGTGTGGTCGAAGGTCTCGGAGTCGACCCAGCCACCCTTGCTCCAGGGCGAGACCACGAACATCGGCACCCGCAGGCCCAGGCCGTAGGAGCCCTCCTCGAAGCCGGCGCCGGCCGAGTAGTACTCGGTCGAGGTGTCCACCGTGGAGGCGCCGCCGACCGGGCCGCCGGGCACGAAGGGCGGGACCACGTGGTCGAAGAAGCCGTCGTTCTCGTCGTACATGATGAACAGCGCGGTCTTGCTCCACAGGTCCTCGTCCGAGGACAGGATGTCCAGGACCTGCGAGACGTACCAGGCGCCGTAGTTCACCGGCCAGTTCGGGTGCTCGCTGAACGCCTCCGGCGCGGTGATCCAGGAGACCTGCGGCAGTTTCCCGTTCTTCACGTCCTGGGCCAGCACGTCGAAGTAGCTCTGCCCGGCCGCGGCGTTGGTGCCGGTACGGGCGTTGTCGTACAGCGGGTCGCCGGGCTTGGCGTTCTGGTACTGGTGGAAGTACAGCACCGAGGTGTCGCCGTAGTTGCCGATGTACGCGTCGTTGGTCCAGCCCCACGAGCCCTGGGCGTCCAGGCCGGTGCCGATGTCCTGGTAGATCTTCCAGGAGACGCCGGCCGCCTGCAGCCGCTCGGGGTAGGTGGTCCAGTCGTAGCCGGCCTCGGCGTTGTTCAGGACCGGGCCGCCGCCCTTGCCGTCGTTGCCTGTGAAGCCGGTCCACAGGTAGTAGCGGTTCGGGTCGGTCGAGGTCATCAGCGAGCAGTGGTACGCGTCGCAGACCGTGAAGGCGTCGGCCAGCGCGAAGTGGAACGGGATGTCGTCGCGCTCGAAGTGCGCCATCGTGCCCGGGCCCTTGGCCGGGATCCACTGGTCGTAGTTGCCGTGGTTCCAGGCCTGGTGGCCGCCGTTCCAGCTGTGGTCCAGGCCGTCCAGGAACTTCAGGCCGAGGTCCGGCACGCCAGCTGGGCGCCAGGGCAGGATCTCGTTGCCGGAGGCGTCTTTCTGATGCCAGACCGCCTTGCCGTCGGGCAGCCGCGCCGGACGCGGGTCGCCGAAGCCGCGGACCCCGCGCAGGGTGCCGAAGTAGTGGTCGAAGCTGCGGTTCTCCTGCATGAGGATCACCACGTGCTCGATGTCCTTGATGGTGCCGGTGCGCCGGGCGGGCTGCACGGCGGCGGCGCGGGCGATGCTCGCCGTGAGCATCGGCATCGAGGTCGCGGCGGCGGTACCGCCGGTGATCTGGAGGAACCTGCGACGATTCACTGCGGTCATGGGGGCGGAGCTCCTTGCGATTCAAGGGGAGGGCTCCCAAAGTGTCCGTGCAGCCGAACGAACACTCAACAACCGCAAGGGAAAACTTCGCCGAAAGGCCTACGAACCCGCGGGATGATCGGCACGCAGCCAGGACACGACTCCGACGACATGTCCGACCACGTTCTTGGTCGGCACGAAGCCCGCGTCGCCGCCCTTCTTGAGGTAGTTCCACGACGAGTCGCCGGAGTGCTCCCGGTTGTCGCCGAGCACCCACAGGTTTCCGGCCGGCACCGTCACCTTGTAAACGCCGTTGTAACAGGGCATCCCCTGCTTGCCGTTCATGATGAAAGAGGACTCATCCAGCGCGACGCCGTTGCGGTAGACCGGGCCGTCCTGCGTCTTGCACTCGATGGTGTCGCCGGCCACGCCGATGATCCGCTTGATGAGCAGGTCGTCGTGCTGGTCCGGCAGGATGCCCACGGCGGCCAGGACGTCCGGCAGGTTGATCGCGCCGCCGGTGCTGCCGGCCGAGCTCATCAGCCAGTTGTGCGGGTCGTGGAAGACGATCACCTGGTCGCGTGCCGGGGCGCCGCCGACCCAGGTGGACAGCTTGTCGACGAAGACGCGGTCGCCCTTGTACGTCGTCGGCTCCATCGACGGCGAGGGGATGTAGTACATCTGGACCAGGAACGTCTTGATCAGCGAGGTCAGCGTGAGCGAGATGACCACATAGCCGACGATCTCCAGCCAGGCCGGGATCCGGCGGCGCTTCGTCTGCCGGGCCGCGCGCCGGCCGCCGCCGCGGCTCGGGGTCGTGAGGTCCCCGGGGTCCCCGCCGGCCCCGACCGGATCGGTCTGGGGCACCAGGTCCTCGGACGTCGCGTGGATGTCGCCTGACTCACCGTAGCGATAGCCGTTGCCGCCGCCATAGCCGTTCCCGTAGCCGTTGCCGCCGCCATAGCCGTTGCCGTCGCCGAAAGGCGGTTCCGCGGGCTGGGAGCCCACGGCCGCGCCGGGATCAGTAGCGGCCACGTGCGCCCCCGTTTCCAGTCCTGGGATATCGGTTCACTTTATGGCCGATCTCCGGGTCTAGGAAGAGCCCACTGGTTCAGTCCAGTAACCGGACGGAGATCGGCAAGAACCGCACCCCAGCTTAGAGTGGGCAGCAATCGGGACGATCCAGCCAGGCATCAGGAGGCTCTTGTGTCCGCCGTACCGTCGCCCCAGAACGACGACGCCGCCGTAGAGACCCCGACAGATCATCCGACCGAGAATTCCCCGCGCCCGGCCGACGACGCCGAGCTGCGTGCCGCGATCCGCCGCTTGGGGGACCTGCTGGGCCAGACCCTGGTCCGCCAGCACGGTCCGGACCTGCTGGAGCAGGTCGAGGCGGTGCGCGCGCTGGGCAAGCAGGGCGCGGACGTGTCCGAACTGCTCGCCGCGGTGGCCCCCGAGCAGGCCATCATGCTGGTCCGGGCGTTCACCGCGTACTTCAACCTGGCCAACACCGCCGAGCAGGTGCACCGCGGGCGCGAGCTGGCCGCCACCCGGGCCGCCGAGGGCTCGTGGCTGGGCCAGGCGGTGGACCGGATCCAGGCCGCCGGGCTGGCCGGCACGGCCGCCGACGCGGTGTCGCACCTGTCGGTCCGGCCGGTCTTCACCGCGCACCCGACCGAGGCCGCACGACGCACCGTGCTCGCCAAGCTGCGCAAGGTCGCCGAGCTGCTGGAAGCGCCGCAGACCGCGTACAACGAGCGCCGCCTGGCCGAGACGGTCGAGCAGCTGTGGCAGACCGACGAGCTCCGGATCACCCGGCCCGAACCGGTCGACGAGGCCCGCAACGCCGTCTACTACCTGGACGAGCTGGCCGCGCACGCCGCCCCGGAGGTGCTGGAGGAGCTGGCCTTCGAGCTGCGGCGGCTGGGCGTCGAGCTGCCGCTGTCCGCGCGGCCGCTGAGCTTCGGCTCGTGGATCGGCGGCGACCGGGACGGCAACCCGAACGTCACGCCGCAGATGACGCTGGACGTGCTGGAGCTCCAGCACGAGCACGCGATCCGCACCGCGCTGGCCACCATGGACTCGCTGCGCGACCTGCTGTCCACCTCCGAGCGGATCGCGGCGCCGACCGAGGCGCTGCGGGCGTCCCTGGACGCCGACCTGGAGGCGCTGCCGGAGATCCCGCACCGCTACAAGCGGCTCAACGCCGAGGAGCCCTACCGGCTCAAGGCGACGACGATCCGGCAGAAGCTTCTCAACACCCGGACCCGGATCGCCGAGGGCCGCCGGCACGACCCGCGCCGGGACTACCTGGGCACCTCGGAGTTGCTGCGCGACCTGAGCCTGATGCGCGACTCGCTGCACGCCGACCGCGGCGAGCTGATCGCCACCGGCGAGCTGGAGACCGCGATCCGCACCATCGCCGCGTTCGGCCTGCACCACGCGGTACTGGACGTCCGCGAGCACGCCGACGCCCACCACCACGTGCTGGCGCAGCTCTTCGACCGGCTCGGCGACCAGCCCTGGCGCTACGCCGACCTGCCGCGCGACTACCGGACCCGGCTGCTGGCCAAGGAGTTGGCCTCCTCCCGGCCGCTGTCGCCGCTGGGCCAGGTACCGTCCGAGACCCTCCTGGACGCCGCCGGGGCGAAGACCTTCGGGGTGTTCACCGCGATCCGCACGGCGTTCGAGAAGTACGGCCCGGACGTCATCGAGTCCTACATCGTGTCGATGACCCGCGGCGTGGACGACCTGTTCGCGGCCGTGGTGCTGGCGCGCGAGGCCGGTCTGGTGGACGTGCACGCGCGCACCGCCGCGATCGGGTTCGTGCCGCTGCTGGAGACGCCGGAAGAGCTGAAGATCGCCGGGGCGATCCTGGACGAGATGCTGTCCGACCCCTCCTACGCGGCGATCGTCGCGGCGCGCGGAGGTGTGCAGGAGGTCATGCTCGGCTACAGCGACTCCAACAAGATGGGCGGGATCTCCACCTCGCAGTGGGAGATCCACCGCGCGCAGCGCGAGCTGCGCGACACCGCGCTGCGGCACGGCATCCGGATCCGGCTGTTCCACGGCCGCGGCGGCAGCGTCGGCCGCGGCGGCGGCCCGTCGCACGACGCGATCCTGGCCCAGCCCTGGGGCACGCTGGACGGCGAGATCAAGGTGACCGAGCAGGGCGAGGTCATCTCCGACAAGTACGCGATCCCGGCGCTGGCCCGGGAGAACCTGGAGCTGACGCTCGCCGCGACGCTGGAGGCCACGGTGCTGCACCGGGCGCCGCGCCAGTCCGCGGAGGACCTGGCGACGTGGTCGGCGACCATGGAGGGCGTCTCGGCGGCGGGCCAGGACCGCTACCGGGAGCTGGTCGAGCACCCGGACCTGCCGGCCTACTTCTTCGCCTCGACGCCGGTGGACCTGCTCGGCGACCTGCACCTGGGCTCCCGGCCCTCGCGCCGCCCGGACACCTCGGCCGGCATCGACGGCCTGCGCGCGATCCCGTGGGTGTTCGGCTGGACGCAGTCGCGGCAGATCGTGCCGGGCTGGTTCGGCGTCGGCACCGGGCTGGCCGCGGTCCGGCAGAACCCTGAGTTCGCCGGCGTGGACTGGCAGGACATGTACGAGCGCTGGCACTTCTTCCGCAACTTCCTCAGCAACGTCTCGATGACGCTGGCGAAGACGGACCTGCGGATCGCCCGGCACTACGTCGAGACCCTGGTCCCGCGCGAGCTGCACCACTTCTTCGACACCATCACCGAGGAGTACGAGCGCACGGTCGCCGAGGTGCTGCGCGTCACCGGCGAGTCGGAGCTGCTGGGGCAGAACGCGACGCTGGCCCGCACACTGCGGGTGCGCGACATGTACCTGGACCCGATCTCGTACCTGCAGGTCTCGCTGCTCAAGCGGCAGCGGGAGGCGGCGAAGGCGGGCCGGCCGGTGGACCCGGACCTGGCGCGGGCGCTGCTGCTGTCGGTGAACGGCATCGCCGCCGGGTTGAAGAACACCGGCTGAGCGGATGCGGCGGTAACAGCAGGAAAAGCAGAGGGCGGCGTCCATACGGACACCGCCTTCTTGTGTTCTTGTCTTGTGTTCTTGTCGAGGTCTATGAGGCCGGTGCGGCCGCTGTTATCTGACGGGCGCTTCGTACCGTTCGGCGGTGCCGCTGACCCGCGACACCCGGCGCTCCCTGCCGCGCTTGAACAGTCCCGACACACAGATCCCGCCGACCGCCGCGGCGATGAAACCGTTCAGGACCATTCCCATCGACGACATCCGCAACTCCCAGGTTAAGCACTGTTTTCGGCCCGCCCCGTGATCTAGGAATCTATTACCTGGCGGGTAATCGCGCCAGGAGTCACGGCCCTGCGAAGCTTGATCTCGTCAGCGAATACGACAGCTTGAGGAGACCAGCGAGATGACTGCCTACGCATTGGCAAACGTTCGTTCCGTCGAGCTCTGCCCGGACATCGTGGAGTACCTGGAACGGATCCAGGGGACGATGGATCCCTTCGGCGGACGCTTCGTGTTCCACGGCGGCGAGAAGGAGGTTGTCGAGGGGGCGTGGAGCCAGGACCTCATCCTCATCGAGTTCCCCGACACGGAGTCCGTGCGCGGCTGGTGGACCTCGCCGGAGTACCAGGCGATCAAGCACCTGCGGACCGACCACATGGCGGCCGACATCGTGCTCTTCGACACGCTGCCGAGGGACTACCAGGTCGGCGAGACGGCCGCGAAGCTGGCGAAGCTCATGTGAGCAGGCCGCGCTTGTACGCCTCGGAGACCGCGGCCGCGCGGTCACGAACGCCGAGTTTGGCGTAGGCATGCAGGAGATGGGTCTTGACCGTGGCCTCGGAGATGAACAGGCTGCGGGCGGTCTCCCGGTTCGTGGTGCCGGCGGCGACGAGGCGGAGCACTTCCAGCTCGCGCTCGGTCAGTACGTCGGTGGCCGGCGCGGCGGCCGCGGGAGGAGTCTGGACCCGGGTCATCAGGCGCCGCGCGACCGTCGGAGCCAGCACCGGCTGCCCCGCCGCCGCGGCCCGCACGGCCCGGATGAGGTCTTCGCGCGGGGCGTCCTTCAGCAGATAGCCGGTGGCGCCGGCTTCGATCGCGGGCAGGACGTCGGACTCGGTGTCGTACGTGGTCAGCACTAGGACCCTGACGCCGGGCTGCTCGACCCGCAGCCGCCGGATGGCGTCGACGCCGCCCATGGTCGGCATCCGCAGATCCATCAGCACCACGTCGGGACCCGACTCGGCGGACCGGGCCAGCGCCTGCGCCCCGTCGCCGGCCTCCCCGACCACCTCGAAGCCCGGCTCGCCGTCGAAGACGCCGCGCAGGCCGTCGCGGACGATCGGGTGGTCGTCCACGATCAGCAGGCGGATGCTCGTCATGCTGGCCATCATCTCGCGACCATGGCCGCGGCCCGAACCGGAACGGCTCGGCTTGTGCCCCGGGCCCCTTAACGCGCGGCAGGCTCTCGCGCTCAGTTCGCAATGGCGACTGGCATCGGCGCCATCACGCACGGCTCGGCTCGCACCCGCGCGGCAGGCTCTCGCGCTCAGCTCGCGATCGCAACCGGCATGAGCGCCATCACGCACAGCTCGGCTCACACCCGCCTGGCAGACTCTCCCGCTCAGCTCGCGACCACGGCCCGAACCGGAACGGCTCGCCCCGGGCCCCGGGCCCCGGGCCACATGACGCGCGCGGCAGGCTCTCGCGCTCAGCTCGCGATCGCGACTGACATCGGCGCCATCACGCACAGCTCGGCTCGCACCCGCCCGGCAGACTCTCGCGCTCAGCTCGCGATCGCGACTGGCATCGGCGCCATCACGCACGGCTCGGCTCGCACCCGCCCAGCAAGCTCTCGCACTCAGCTCGCGATCGCAACCGGCATCGGCGCCGTCGCTGCCAGCGGCACCGCCGCACTGATCGTCGTCCCGTCCCCGGGCTCGCTCTCGATCGTGAGCGTGCCGCCGATCTGTCGCAGCCGCGACCGCATGGCCGTCAGGCCGTAGCCGGTCCCGTTCGCCGACCCGGCGGTGTTCCCCGGGTCGAAGCCCGCGCCGTCGTCCACGACGTCCAACACCACCACGTCGCTCGTGTACGACAGCGTGACCGCGACGCGGCCGGCGCCGGAGTACTTGCCCGCGTTGGCCAGCGCTTCCTGCGCGGCGCGGAACAGGACCACTTCGATGTCCGGCGCCAGGGCCACGGCGTCGCCGCTGATCTCGACCCGCGCCTCGATCCCGGCGGTGCGCGACCAGGACGCCGTCAGCTCGGTCAGCGCCTCCGGCAGCTGCGCCGCCGCCAGCGGTCCCGGGCGCATCGCCTGCACCGAGCGGCGCGCCTCGGCCAGGCTCTCGCGCGCCAGCTCCCGGGCCAGGGCGAGGTGATGCCGCCGCTTGTCGGCATCGGCGTGGTCGTCGAACCGCTCCACGACCTCCAGCTGCCGCACGATGCCGGTCAGACCCTGCGCGATGGTGTCGTGGATCTCCCCCGCGAGCCGCTGGCGCTCGTCCAGGACGCCGGCCTCGCGGGCCTGCGCGACCAGCTGCGCGTGCAGGCCGGCGTTCTCCTCCAGCATCTCCTGCAGCCGCGCGTTGGCCTCGGCCAGCTCGCGCCGGTGCTCGTCCTCGGCCGTGCCGGAGAGGGTCATGACACCGGCGATCAGCACGTTCACCGTGAGCAGGATGAGGTAGAGATAGACGCCGAAGCCATGGATGTAGCCGATGCCGCCCATCTGCGTGGTGGCCATGAGGGCGGCCGTACCCGCGGTGCCCGCCAGTTTCGTGCGGCCCGGCAGTACCACGGAGTGCAGATATCCGGTGAAGCCGAAGATGCCGAAGAGCGGGCTGAACAAGATCAGGATCGCGAGCAGCGCCAGCAAGACGACGTAGTAGACCGTCGCACGCACCACCGGGGGCTCCGGCTGCCGCACAAGAGACGCACCCCGGCGCAACCACAGGGCCGCGGCCGCCGAGCCCCCGAGAACCACGGCGTAGTACACCGCGGTCCGGGGGCCGATGATCAGCGCCAGCACCAGGGAAATGGTCAGGCCCGCGTACGGGACCCACCGCTGGACCTTCTCCGCTTCCATTACTCCCACTTGAACACTCGGGCCGCCGCCAACGCGCCGACGACCGTGTACGCCGCCAACACCGTCAGATGCTGCCAGGCCGCGCCGCTGCCGGACCAGGTGTCCACGATCGCGCCGTACGGGACGAATCCGCTGATCGTGCGCAGCACGTGCGGGAGCGTCTGGAGCGGGACGTAGACCCCCGCGAAGAAGAAGTTCAGGATCATCGTGGGCACTCCGATCCCGGTGGCGACCCCGGCCGAGGGCGCGAGGGCCGAGATCAGCAGGCCCAGCGCGAGCAGCGCGGTGGTGCCCAGGACATAGGACGCCAGCATCGTCAGCGGGTGGGCCGGCAGCGCGGCGCCGAACCCGCCGCAGCCGATCAGCACCACCGAGGCCGCCGTCGCGGCGGCGGTCGTGGCGATGACGGCCACCTGCGCGGCGAGCAGTCCGGCGGCCGGCACCGGCGAGACCGCCAGACGCCGCAGCACCCCGCGCTCCCGCAGATCGGCGAACGTCACCGGAAGCGCGGTGAACGCGGTCAGGACCGAGGAGAGCATCGCGAACGTGGGGACGTAGACGTCCAGCGTCGTCCGGCCGCCGAGCGCGGCCGAGGGCTTGCCGAAGGCCGGGATGAAGCCGAAGACGGTGATCAGCGCGATCGGCAGGACGATCCCGGACAGGACCACCGCCGGCTCCCGCCACAGCAAGCGGGCCTGGGTGCGGACGAGGGTGCGGAATCCGTTGCCGGTCATGCGGAATTCGGGCAGCAGGCGTGGAGCGTGGGTCGCGGTGGTCATCAGGACTCCTCGGCGGTGTCGTTGGCGGCTGCGGCTGCGGCTGCGGCTGCGGCAGCGTCGGCCGTGGCGGCTGCGGCGGTGTGGGTGGTGAGGGCGATGAAGGCGTCGTCGAGGCTGCTCTGCTCGACGCGCAGCTCGGCGGCGATGATCTGCCGCCTGGCCAGGTAGGCGGTGACCGCGCCGATCACTTCCGAGGTGCCCGTCACCTCCAAGTACGCGCCGTGCCGCTCGACCCCGCGGACCTCCGGCAGCGCCAACAACAGCGCGTCCTCCACCGGAACCGAGGGCCGGAACCGCATCCGCTGCCCGGCCGCCGGCCCGCGCGCCGCCAGCCCGGCCGGCGTGTCCACGGCCACCACGCGCCCGGCGTCGATGATCGCGACCCGGTCGCAGAGCCGCTCGGCCTCCTCCATGAAATGGGTGACCAGCAGCACCGTGACGCCGGCCGCACGCACCTGCTCGACCATCTCCCACGCGACCCGCCGCGCGTGCGGGTCCAGCCCTGTGGTCAGCTCGTCCAGCACCACCACCCGCGGATTGCCCACCATCGCCAGCGCCACGGCAAGCCGCTGCTTCTGCCCGCCGGACAGCTTCCCGAAGCGCGCCCCGGCCTTGGCGGTCAGGTCCCACTGCGTCAGCAGCCGCCCCACGTCGGCCGGCTCGCGGTAGAACGACGCGTACAGCTCCAGCGCCTCGCGCACCTGGATCTTCGCCGGCAGCTGGCTCTCCTGCAGCTGCACCCCGAGCAGCTGCCGGACTTCCTCACGGTCCCGGCCCGGGTCCAGGCCCAGCACCCGGACCTCGCCACCGTCGGGCATCCGCAGGCCACTGATGCACTCGACGGTCGTCGTCTTCCCGGCGCCGTTCGGCCCGAGGATCCCGAAGATCTCCCCCGCGCCGACCTCGAAGGAGACGTCGGCCACGGCGGTGGTGTCGCCGTAGGTCTTAGTGAGGTTCCGTACCTCGATCGCTGCCATGCCTCAAGATTCGCCGTCGGACGCCCTGCGGCGGATCGACCGGCGAGCTCGTCCTGAGTGACGATGCGGTGGAGGAGGAGCATCCACCGATCGGTGGATGCGGGTCAGCCGTCAGGCCGCGTGGTAGATGTTCTGCGCGTCCACGAGCCCGCGCCGGATCAGGTCCTCAGCGGCGTCCGCGGCCCGGTCCACGTTGTAGTCCAGCTCCTTCTTCTCCACCGAGGAGAAGTCCTTCAGCACGAAGTCCGCGGGATCCTGCCGCCCCGGCGGCCGTCCCACGCCGAAGCGCACGCGGTAGTAGTCCTTCGTCCCGAGCGCCGAGGTGATGGAGCGCAGGCCGTTGTGGCCGTTGTCGCCGCCGCCGAGCTTCAGCCGCAGCGTGCCGTAGTCCACATCGAGTTCGTCGTGCACGACGATGATCTGTACTGGCTTCAAAGGCTGCGCCGGCTCGATCTTGTAGAAGTCCCGCAGCGCCTTCACCGGCCCGCCGGACAGGTTCATGAACGTCTTCGGCTTGGCCAGCACCACTCGCGGCCCGCCGACACCGAGCCGGCCCTCGACGACGTCCGCCCGCGCCTTGTGCGACTTGAACTTGCCGCCGACGCGCGCGGCCAGCAGGTCCACGACCATGAAGCCGGCGTTGTGCCGGTTCCCGGCGTAACCGGGCCCGGGGTTGCCGAGGCCCACGATCAACCAGAGCTGATCGCGGGCCTCGGCGGTGGTCATGACGACCAGAATAGCGGGGCTGGGAGTACTTACTCCGCAGACGCCTCGGACGCGGACTCGCCGGCCTCGCCCTCGGCGCTCTCGGCACCCTCGGCGGCGGCCTCGGCGCGGGTCACGACGACCTGCAGGACCAGCTGGTCGCCGTCGGTGACCAGCTCCGAGCCGGCGGGCAGCGGGAGGTCGCGGACGAAGAGCTGGAAGCCCTCCTCCTTGCGGTCCACGTCGACCTCGATGCCGGTCGGGATGTGCGTGGCCTCGGCGGTGACGGTCAGGTTGTTCAGCGAGTGGTCCAGGACCGCGCCGCCGACGACTTCGCCGACGATGGTGATCGGGATGTCCACGGTGACCTTCTCGCCGCTGCGCACCAGCAGCAGGTCCACGTGCTCCAGGGTCCGCTTGACCGGGTCCTTCTGCACGTCCTTCGGCAGCGCCATCTGGCCCTTGCCGTCGCCGAAGTCCAGGTTCAGCAGGACGTTCGGGGTCCGCAGCGCGATCATCAGGTCGTGGCCCGGCAGCAGCACGTGCCGCACGGACTCGCCGTGGCCGTAGACGACACCCGGGATCTTGCCGGCAGCGCGGGCGCGGCGGGCGAAGCCCTTGCCGAACTCGGTGCGGTCTTCTGCGCTTATGCGGATCTCAGCCATTTCGTTCTCCTTGTTTCGTCGATAACGGCGCCGGGACGACCGTCCCACGCCCTCGCCGGACAAAGGTCCAGCTTAGCCTGCACAAGGCAGTGCTCCGGACCACGGTCCAGCCATGGTCCGGAGCACTGGGAAAAACGTCAGTGCTTGTGGTCGTCGAACATCGACGTGACCGAACCGTCCTCGAACACCTCGCGGATGGCCCGGGCCAGCATCGGCGCGATCGACAGCACCGTCATCTTGTCGAACCGCTTCTCGTCCGGGATCGGCAGCGTGTTGGTGAAGATCACCTCGCTGATCCGGGAGTTCTTCAGCCGGTCCACGGCCGGGTCCGACAGCACCGCGTGCGTCGCGGCGATGATGACCTCGGCGGCGCCGTTCTCGAACAGCGCCTCGGCGGCGGCGCAGATGGTGCCGGCGGTGTCCACCATGTCGTCGACCAGGACACAGGTGCGGCCCTTGACGTCACCGACGATCTCGTGGACCGAGACCGTGTTCGGGATGTTCGGGTCGCGGCGCTTGTGCACGATCGCCAGCGGCGTGTTCAGGCGGTCGGTCCAGCGGTCGGCGGTGCGCACCCGGCCGGCGTCGGGGGAGACCACCGTCAGCTTCGACGTGTCGTACTTGCCCCGGATGTAGTCCACCAGCAGCGGCAGCGCGAACAGGTGGTCCACCGGGCCGTCGAAGTAGCCCTGGATCTGGTCGGTGTGCAGGTCCACGGCCATCAGCCGGTCGGCGCCGGCGGTGGCGAAGAAGTCCGCCATCAGACGGGCCGAGATCGGCTCGCGGCCCTTGTGCTTCTTGTCCTGGCGCGCGTAGCCGTAGAACGGCGTGATGACGGTGATGCGCTTGGCGGAGGCGCGCTTGAGCGCGTCCACCATGATCAGCTGCTCCATGATCGAGTGGTTGATCGGAGCCGAGTGGCACTGGATCACGAAGGCGTCGCTGCCGCGCACCGACTCCTCGAAACGGGTGTAGATCTCCCCGTTCGCGAAGTCGTGCGCCTTCATGGGGGCGATCTCGACCCCCAGCTCTTCGGCGACTTCCTGGGCCAGCTCGGGGTAGGCACGTCCGGTGAAGAGCATGAGCTTCTTCTCACCGGTGGTCTTGAGGCCGGTCACGGTGGGTTCTCCTAAGAGACGAGGGGCCGTAGCTCTTTCATACTCTCAGACGCAACGAGCTGTTCAGACCGCGTCCCCCTGCGCTTCCGCCTCGCTGCCTGTGGGATTCGTCTCAACGGCCGTCTGCACCGACTCCGCGGCGCGCTCGATCGCACGCTCCGCCGCCTGCGCCGCGACCGATCCCGGCCGCTTGCGCGCGACGTAGCCGGCGATGTTCCGCTGCCGTCCGCGAGCCACCGCGAGTTCGCCGGGACCCACCGGCATGTTCACCGCGGAGCCGGCCGCGATGTAGGCGCCGTCCGCGACCTCCGCCGGCGCGATCAGCGTGGTGTTGGTGCCGACGAAGGCGTGGTCCCCGATGCGCGTCGGGAACTTGTCGTAGCCGTCGTAGTTGGCGGTGATGACGCCGGCGCCGATGTTGCAGCCCTCGCCGATCGTCGCGTCGCCGATGTAGGCCAGGTGCGGAACCTTCGTGCCGTCGCCGATCGTCGACTTCTTCATCTCCACGAAGCCGCCGGCCTTCGACTTGCGGCCGAGCTTGGTCCCGGGGCGCAGGTAGGTGTACGGCCCGACGTTCGCCTCCGGGCCGATCTCGGCACCGTCGGTCGTGGCGTTGGTGACCCGCGCGCGCTCGCCGACGACGGTGTCCTTCAGCGTGCAGTTCGGCCCGACGTCGGCTCCGGAGGCGATCCGGGTCGCGCCCTCCAGCTGGGTGTTCGGACGGATCGTGGCATCCGGCTCCAGGGTGACGTGCACGTCGATCCACGTAGTCGCGGGGTCGACGATGGTCGCGCCCTCGACCATCCAGCGCCGGGTGATCCGCTGGTTCATCAGCCGCCGCAGGTCGGCCAGCTGCGCGCGGTCGTTGGCGGCCAGCACCTCGTGGTAGTCGGCGGCGACCACGGCGCCGACCGAAAGCCCGTCCCCGACGGCGATCGCCAGCACGTCGGTCAGCAGCTCCTCGCCCTGCGCGTTGTCCGTGGTGAGCCGGCCGAGCGCCTCGCGCAGGATCTTGCCGTCGAAGGCGAAGATCCCGGAGTTGATCTCGTGGATCGTGGCCTGGATCGGCGTGCAGTCCTTCTCCTCCACGATCCCGAGCACACGGCCCTCCGCCGTGCCGTCCGGCTCGCGCAGGATCCGGCCCAGCCCCTTCGGGTCCGGCACCACGGCGGTCAGGTCGGTGACCGCGTTCCCGGCCTGCTCGTGCACGGCGATCAGGTGCCGCAGCGTGTCCCCGGTGACCATGGCGCCGTCGCCGAGCAGCACCAGCACCGTGCCCTCGGGCTCCTCGCCGCCGGCGGCCAGCGCCTCCAGCGCCAGCCGCGCTGCCTGCCCGGTCCCGTTCTGCGGGTCCTGCACGACGATCCGCGCCTCCGGCGCGATGGCCTCGACGTGCGGTGCGACCAGATCGCGGCCCTTGCCCACGACCACCGCGAGCCGGCGCGGCGCCAGCTCCTGCGCGGCGGCGACCACGTGGCCGAGCATCGTGCGCCCGCACAGCTCGTGCAGCACCTTCGGCGTCGCGGATTTCATCCGCTTGCCCTCGCCGGCGGCCAGGATGATGACGGTCGGCGCGTGCTGGTCGGTCATGAAGTGACTCCTAGCGGTGGGTGCGATGCTGCGCGCCGCGCGGGGGCGGCGTCGGTTCCCTAGGAGGGTAACGATCGCGGGCGGGGGTTCGCGAGAAGCTCTCATCGCGCAGCAGGCCAAGCGTCCGAAACGCCGCCAGAGCTCCGCCACCAGGACTCGAACCTGGACAAACAGATCCAAAGTCTGCTGGGCTGCCAATTACCCCATGGCGGATCGTCGCCGCCAGTTTCCCACATCCGGGGGTCTTCGCGCGCCGCGGTTTCGGGTCGGCGCGGGTCCGGTTCCGGTCCGATTCCGACGCGGCCGAGACGTACTCCGATCCGACATCCAGGCGTCACCCGCCGTGTCATCCTTGTCACCCAACCTACGGCAGCGTAAGTTTCGCCTCAGTTCCCGCCCGATCCGCCAGCCCCGCAAGGGTGCTTCCCCCTCAAGGCATGATCGCGATGACAGCAACCTCAGTGCCCCAGCAGTCCACCGCCGAAGCCCCTGCCCTGGGAACGCTCGGGGGCGAAACCCAATCCTTCAAGGAGCGGGTCGCCCTGAGCCTGTTCATCGGAGTCCCGTTCGTGGCCCTGTTGGCCGCCGTCCCCGTGGTCTGGGGGTGGGGGCTGACCTGGACCGATCTGATCATCGCGGTGGTGATGTACGCGATCAGCGGACACGGTGTCACGGTCGGCTTCCACCGCCTGTTCACCCACTCTTCCTTCAAAGCGAAGAAAGCACTGCGCGTGGGGCTGGCGATCGCCGGCTCGCTGGCGGTCCAGGGCCCGGTGATCCGCTGGGTCGCCGACCACCGCAAGCACCACCGCTACAGCGACCGCGACGGCGACCCGCACTCGCCGTGGCGCTACGGCGAGACCATGCCGGCGCTGATCAAGGGCATGTGGCACGCGCACATCGGCTGGCTGTTCGACCTGGAGCAGACCAGCCAGCAGCAGTACGCCCCGGACCTGCTCAAGGACCGGGCGATCGTGCGCGTCTCGCGGGCCTTCCCGTACCTGGCGCTGGCCTCACTGCTGGTGCCGGCGGTCGTCGGTGGCCTGGTGACCTGGAGCTGGCAGGGGATACTGACCGCCTTCTTCTGGGGCTCGCTGGTCCGCATCAGCCTGCTGCACCACACCACCTGGTCGATCAACTCGATCTGCCACGCCGTCGGCGAGCGGCCGTTCCGCTCCCGCGACCGGTCCGGGAACGTGTGGTGGCTGGCGGTGCTGTCGATGGGCGAGTCCTGGCACAACCTGCACCACTCGGACCCGACCGCGGCGCGGCACGGGGTGCTGCGCGGGCAGATCGACTCCTCGGCGCGGATCATCTGGGTGTTCGAGAAGTTCGGCTGGGTGCGCGACGTGCGCTGGCCGTCCAAGGAGCGGATCGCCATGAAGCTGGGCAGCGAAGCGACTCCGTGACGCGGCGCCACCGCGACCACGGGGCCGGGATGCCCGGACACTTCTCCGGCATAATCGGAGGCAACCTCCGCCCCGGTCGCGTCATGTCGCGAGAAACCTGAGAGAATGCCCTGGTGACTTCCCGAACCACCGCACCGGCGTCCCGCACCCGGATGAGCGGCAAGGAACGGCGGGAACAACTCATCGAGATCGGCAGGACGCTGTTCGCCGAGCGCGGCTTCGACGCCACCTCGGTGGAGGAGATCGCGACCAAGGCCGGCGTCTCCAAGCCGGTGGTGTACGAGCACTTCGGCGGCAAAGAAGGCCTGTACGCGGTCGTGGTGGACCGGGAGATGGCCAAGCTGCTGTCGATGGTGACCACCGGCCTGACCGGCGAGCACGCCCGCGAACTGCTGGAACAGGCCGCGTTCGCGCTGCTGGACTACATCGAGTCCAGCACCGACGGCTTCCGCATCCTGGTCCGCGACTCCCCGGTCACCACCTCGACCGGCAACTTCGCCTCCCTGATCTCCGACATCGCCTCCCAGGTCGAGGACCTGCTCGGGGTGCACTTCATGCACCGCGGCTACGACCCCAAGCTCGCCCCGATGTACGCGCAGATGCTGGTCGGCATGGTCGCGCTCACCGGCCAGTGGTGGCTCGACGTCCGCAAGCCACCCAAGGCCGAGGTCGCCGCGCACCTGGTGAACCTCGCCTGGAACGGCTTGTCGCATCTGGAGGGCAACCCCCGGCTGATCGTGCAGGAACAGGCCGAGGCGAAGGTGCGGCGGGCTGCGCGGAAGACGGAGCGGGCAGAGCAAGTTGAGCGGGCAGAGCGGAGCGAGCGGGCCGACCAGGTCGCCGCCGCGCCCGGGCCCACGCAGAAGACCGCCGAGCGTACGCGGAAGACCAGCGGGCGGGCGCAGAAGGCCGCGGCGAAGCAGTAGTACCGCCGGCGCCCCGGCACGAGTATGGGTGCTGGTCCAACCATTGGCGAAGCAGTAAAAATCGGCGCTGCTGACCTATGTGTGGGTGCTGGTGGCGGGTGCGGTTTGTTTGTGAGTTGACAGTCAAGGGCGTTTTCTGACGGCTTCGCACGGGTTTAAGAAGGATCCGCTGGGTGGCGCAGTTCGGTGGTGTGCCTGGCGTCGTGCTGGCGGCCGGCGGTGGTGCTGGGCACGACCGCGCGCGGGTCCGGGTCACTGCGCATGCGTCAGGTGGGCGACTGGCGGCCGCGTGTGGTGGGTGCCTGAAGTCAAGAGCAGGCGCCTCCGGCGGGGGCACTCCAGGCTCTGAGCTTGTTCTTTAACCTCGGCATGATCATTTCATGTCGGGGTTTCTCATTGCCCTGACAAGGCGGCGGCCTTGCCGTGATGCTGTGTGTTTCCGC